>BJFV01000056.1 GCA_014190055.1 Actinomycetes bacterium | reverse complement strand
CCTTCAGAAATTTTGTTGCTTGATGAGCCGACGACGTCGCTTGACGCAACTTCGCGTGACGAGGTGCGAAGCGCGATGAAGACATTCTTTGAGACCTATAACGGTGTGGTTGTTTTGGTTTCTCACGATGCCGCTGAGATTGCAGAACTTGCCACAAGTGTTGCGCAAATAACAATTTCGCGTGGCGAAAACACGGCAGCCATATTGCACGCCTAAGGCTCTGCGACTAAAGGCTTGCTATGCCTGCAACATACAATGACTAAATGAGCGAATCGCCAAAAGTGCTGGCAAGTTTTGAAATCATTGACGGCGTTGCATTAATCAAACTTGACGATGGCAAAGCCAACGCATTGTCGTTGCCGATGCAGCAAGCATTCAACTCGGCACTTGATCAAGCGCAGCAAGCCAAATTGCCAGTGGTGATAACTGGTCGTTCAGGCATTTTGTCGGCGGGCTTTGACCTAAAGACACTTGCTGCGAGCGGTCAACCAGCAGTCGACATGCTCAACGGCGGCATCGAAATCGCGTTGCGCTTGCTCAGTTTTGAAACACCTGTAGTGATTGCCTGCGGTGGTCATGCGATCGCAATGGGTGTGTTTTTGTTGCAATGTGGCGACTATCGAATTGGTGTTGCTGGCAACTTCAAATATTCGGCCAACGAAGTTGCTATCGGCATGACGATGCCATGGTCGACGATCGAAATATTGCGCCAGCGACTAACCCCCGCGGCTCTTTCGCGTGCTGTTCTTCTTGCCGAGACTTTTACGCCAACAAATGGTGTCGAAAACGGGTTGATTGACCGCGTCGTGGCGACCGAGGCAGAACTCTTACCTGCCGCACTTGAGATTGCGAAGTCATTTTCTGCACTCAATGCCGTTGCGCACGCAGCAAGCAAAAATCGTTTGCGAAGTCAAGTGGTTGCTGCGATTCGCGATGGGCTTGCCAAAGATTATGAAGGCTGGAAGAAACTTTTTCTCGCCAATTAACTAGTTGATTAATTTTTCGCCCGGCATTTCGGGCAGAGAATCTTTTGTGATTTATCTGCACAGTCGCGACAGAGCAAAAATAGACACCGGCAATCTAAATTTGCGCAGTCAAAAAACTGATTTGTACTTGAAGCGCAGTAGTCGCATTTGCCCAACACTTTGGGGTGGTCGCTGAAATCGACCTTCAATCGTTTGTCGAAAACATAAAGCGAACCTTCCCAGAGTGAGTCGTCGCCAAACTCTTCGCCGTAGCGCACGATGCCACCGTCGATTTGATAAACCTCTTTGAAGCCTCGATTTTTCATTAACAGTGACAAAACCTCGCATCGAATACCACCTGTGCAATAGGTGACGATCGGCTTTTCTTTGAGGTGGTCGTATTTACCGCTTTCAAGTTCGCCGACAAAGTCGGGTGTTGTTGCCACATCAGTAACGACAGCATTCTTAAATCTTCCGATACGAGCCTCGTGCGCGCTGCGACCATCAAAGAAAACAACTTCGTCTCCACGTTCGGCAACGAGACTGTCGACTTCGGCTGGTTTGAGATGAACACCGCCGCCAACAATGCCATTTTCGTCGACAACGATTTCTTCTGGTTTGCCGAATGTCACGATCTCTTCTCGAACTCGAATCTCAAGGCGTGGAAACTCATCACCTTTACCTTCTGACCATTTGAAGTCGATACTTTTAAACGGAGCGAACTCTTTTGTAGCGCGAACATATTTCTTGACGTTCGTCATCAGCCCGCCGACTGTGCCGTTGATGCCATGTTTTGAAATGATGATGCGACCGTTGAGATTGAAGCGTTCACACAGTGCGCGTTGCCAGAGTCGAATTGCCTCAGGGTCGGCAATCGGCGCGAACTTATAAAAGAGCAATATTTTTGACGGTTCTATGGGTGCAATTTTATGAGGGGATTTACGCATAACTAACGGCGTAGCCTGATTAGCCATGGAAATCATGCAGTCGCAGAAATTGGCCAATGTCTTGTACGACATTCGTGGCCCCGTGCTTGATGAAGCAAAGCGACTTGAAGCGCAAGGTCATCGCATTCTTAAATTAAATATCGGCAATCCACAGCCGTTTGGTTTTGAAACCCCACCAGAAATTTTGGTTGAAGTTGTTCGCAATTTACCGACCTCACAGGGTTATTCAGATTCGCAAGGCATCTTGTCAGCGCGAACTGCAGTGGTGCAAAATTACCAATCGCAAGGCATCGACATAACAGATGTTGATGATGTCTGGCTTGGCAACGGAGTAAGCGAGTTAATTCAAGTTGCGCTTAATGCATTGCTTGACGAGGGTGACGAAGTTTTGATCCCAGCACCCGACTATCCATTGTGGACAGCGGCGACAAGTCTCTCTGGCGGCACGCCAGTGCATTATTTGTGTGACGAAGCAAACGGTTGGATGCCGATGATCGAAGACATTCGGGCCAAAATCACTGATCGCACAAAAGCCATCGTTGTTATCAACCCCAATAACCCAACCGGCGCTGTTTATAGCCCTGAAGTTTTGCGCGAAATCGCTGATCTTGCCGCTGAACGTGGGTTGATCGTGATGGCAGACGAAATTTACGACAAGATTCTTTACGACGATGCAGTGCATACGACGTTTGCAGCAATTGCGCCTGATGTTTTCACGCTGACATTTAATGGTTTATCGAAGGCATATCGCCTTGCTGGTTTTCGCGCTGCATGGATGCTGATGACTGGACCGCGTAAACACGCGACGAGTTATATCGAAGGCATCACGATGCTGACCAACATGAGATTGTGTGCAAATGTGCCGGCACAACATGCGATTCAAACCGCATTGGGTGGTCGTCAAAGTATTCGTGACTTGGTTTTGCCCGGTGGTCGATTGCTTGAGCAACGCGATGCTGCAATCACTGCGCTCGAAAAAATAAAAGGTGTTTCATGCGTTAAACCAAAAGGTGCGCTCTATGTGTTTCCGAAACTTGACCCGAGTGTTTACCCGATTGTTGATGATCGAAAATTTGTTCTTGACTTCTTGCGCGCCGAGCACGTGCTGGTCGTTCAAGGCACTGGGTTTAACTGGCCAACCACAGATCACTTGCGCATTGTGACTTTGCCTTATGCAAAAGATTTGACCGAAGCAATCGGTCGACTTGGCAATTTCTTGTCGAACTACGACCCGGCTAAAAAATAATTATCGGGCGTACGTAACGCCGCCGTCGACGATGATCGTCGAGCCGACAACATAATCTCCAGCGCGAGATGCCAAATAAATTGCAGCACCAGCCATATCTTCTGCTGTGCCAATTCGCTTTGCAGGTATCTGTGAAGCAACCATTTCGCTGTGATCGCGAGCAATCTTGTTCATCTCTGAAGCAAACGCACCGGGCGCAATGGCTGTAACAACGACGTCGTCTTGTATCAAGCGCAACGCCATGCGCTTAGTCATGTGAATTAGTCCGGCTTTGCTCGCTGCGTATGGATAAGTTTCCATTTCGTTGATCGACACGCCGTCAATTGATGCAATGTTGATGACTTTTGCCAAATGTTTGTTTTTGGCGGCGGCTGCTCGTAATTGCGGCGCAAGTGCCTGGGTCAAAAAGAATGGTGTCTTCATGTTGAGGTCGACTGTTTTATCCCAGCCAGATTCTGGAAACGAATCAAATTCGGCCATCCATGCAGCGCCCGCATTATTGACCAAAATGTCGATCGCAGGTTCACGCCTAGCAATTTCGGCAGCAAATGCCGTCACGCCAGCTTGCGTCGACAAGTCACCAGGAATTGAAATGCATTCGCCGAATTGAGAAAGTTCTTTGGCTGCAGCGTCACACTGCGCTGCTTTTCGCGCAGTGATGTAGACGCGCGAACAACCGTGCTCTAAGAAGCCCTGCACGATCATCGCACCGATGCCGCGTGATCCACCAGTAACAATTGCAACTCGATTTTTTAAA
This sequence comes from Actinomycetes bacterium, assembly GCA_014190055.1. GTDB lineage: Bacteria > Actinomycetota > Acidimicrobiia > Acidimicrobiales > Ilumatobacteraceae > BACL27. The sequence goes on along the minus strand of BJFV01000056.1, from coordinate 3,236 downwards.
GAGAAAAGATCTTTCATCGCCTCAACTATAGAGATTGTTCTCTTTGAGCCATGTATTGAAGTTGGATGACTTGGCTTGAATGCGTGTCAGGTCGTAGGGGTAGCGTGGAGTTATGGCAGCCCCACAAATGCACTCAGGAATAACCACCGATGACGCAATGAATCTGGCGATGTCGCCGGGTGCCGTGCCGCTTTACGAAGCAGTGGTTGCGTTTATAAAAAATGAGATTGATCCAGTTACCGAAGAATATTTCAAGCTTGGTGAAGGTCGACCTGATCGTTGGCAATATGGCAAAGGCCAACTTGAGTTGCTCGAGTCGATCAAAGCCAAGGCAAAAGCCAACGGGTTATGGAATTTTTTTTTACCAAACTCTGAAACTGGTCAAGGTTTGTCGAATCTTGACTATGCGTATATCGCCGCTGAACTTGGCAAGAACCCAATCGCATCAGAGTGTTTGAATTGCAGCGCACCTGATACGGGCAACATGGAAGTTCTCGAGCGTGTTGGCACGCCCGAGCAAAAAAAGAAATGGCTTGAGCCGCTGTTGAATGGCGAGATTCGTTCGGCATATGCGATGACAGAACCCGATGTCGCTTCAAGCGATGCAAAAAATTTAGAGTGCCGTGCGATTCTCGACGGCGATGAATGGCTGATCAATGGCGAGAAGTTTTATATTTCTGGTGCTGGTGATCCGCGATGCAAAATTTTGATTTGCATGTTGATGACAAATCCAGACGGCCCACCACATAGTCGACATTCTCAAATTTTGGTGCCGATGGATACACCAGGCGTTGAAATAGTCGGTGCGATGCACGTGTTTGGCGAAGATGATGCGCCGCATGGTCACATGCATTTGCGATTTACAGACGTACGAGTGCCCAAGTCGAACATGTTGTTGGGCGAGGGTCGCGGTTTTGAAATTTCGCAGGTTCGTCTCGGACCAGGTCGAATTCATCATTGCATGCGTTCAATCGGTGCGGCCGAGCGTGCGCTTGAGTTGATGGTGCGTCGTGGTTTGAGTCGTGAAGCGTTTGGTAAACCACTTGCGCGACTTGGAAAGAACACCGAAGTGATTGGCAAGGCGCGAATCGAAATCGAAGCGATGCGACTAATGGTGCTGCGTGCTGCTCGCGCGATGGACACAATGGGCAACGCCGAGGCGCGAGTTTGGGTGAGTGCAGTTAAGGCAATGGTGCCAGAGCGCGTGTGCAAAATTATTGACGAAGCGATGCAGGTTTTTGGTGCGACTGGTATTTCACAGTGGACACCGTTGGCTCGTATGTACGCAGGTCAGCGCACTCTGCGACTCGCTGATGGCCCTGACGAAGTGCACTGGCATGTCGTTGGTCGGGCCGAACTTGCCCGACACGAAGGTAAGCCTTTAGGCTTCGGAGAAAATTCGGCAAAATCAAAAGGGGCCCAATAATGGATGCAGTTATCAACACTTTCGGCCTTGAGCCGATGTCAAGCACAGTCTCAGGACCAAATGTCGCAACAACACTTGCGCAATATGTTTCACCTCATGGCACTCGCGCATTTATCATCACCGACGCTGGTGTAAATGGCGCTGGTGTTGTAAAACCAATTACTGATGCATTGACAACTGCCGGCATGAAGTGGGAAGTGTTCGATCAGGTGTCGCCAAACCCGACCGATTTAAATGTTGCTGCTGGTGTTGCTGCGATCAATAAGTTTGGTCTTGAGGGCACCGTTGTCGTATTAATTGGTGGTGGCTCGGTTATGGACTGTGGCAAGTACATCGCGCTTGCTGCACCAAACGGTGTTGACCATGTTGGTTTGGCATTCGCCCCAGAGTTAGACGCCAACGATCGAATAGATTTTTCGACGCTGGCACCAAAATTCAGCGCCGCAAAACCAGGCTTGCCAACAATCGCGATTCCGACAACTTCGGGTACTGCATCAGAGACAAACGGTGCCGGCTTGATCACCGACACATCAGACCCTGCTCATCATCGCAAACTTTTGTTCATCAATCCGTTGCTACGTCCGCGTACGATTTTGCTCGACCCGACTTTGACAGTCGGAATGCCAGCAAAGGGCACCGCTGCTTGTGGCATGGATGTATTGACTCACGCGATCGAGGCTCATACATCAGTGAAGTCAAACCCATATGGTGACGCACTTGCATTGCATGCAATTCGACTAGTTGCAAAATATCTGCCGATTGCAGTTAAGAATGGCGCCGACCTTGAAGCGCGAGCAAACATGCAAATTGCATCACACCTCGCTGGTCGTGCATTTTCAAGCGGGCCACAACTTGGTCTTGTGCACGCACTCGGTCACCCGATTTCTGGTCAGTTGCATCAAGCACATGGTCAGACCCTCGCCACGATGTTGCCGCACGTAATGCGTTTCAATCGCGATGTAGTCGCCCAGCGATATGCAAATGTCGGTGAAGCACTAGGTACAGAAGTAGACCCAGATGCTGCAATCGCCGCTGTAGAAAAACTCTCGTCGACTGTTGGCACCAATCGCAAGCTCAGCGAACTTGGCGCAACGAGTGACAACATTGGCTCGTTGACACAAGATGCATTGCGCGACTTGACTATTTTGACGACGCCGCGCTACCCATCGCGTGGTGAAGTGCACGAACTTTACGCCAAGGCGCTTTAAGCAACTAAATTTTTAGCGAATTTATAGTCAGTGGTTTGAGCGCTGTCCACGATTGTTTTAGTCCCGGGTGCAAGTTGAGGTCTGCGACTTGTTCAATCGGTGACCATTTAGTTGCAGTTGATTCTGGGTTGGCGATGTGAGCACCCGCGTCGCTCATCGCGTGAGCGATCACAGTGTCGTAACTCCATGGGCCGTGGTTATCTGAAAATACATGTTTAACGGTTAGCGCATCGATGTCGATGCCCATTTCTTCGTGAGCTTCGCGCAGCGCTGCTGTCACCGAATCTTCATGCGAGTCTTTTGCACCACCGGGCAACGCCCAGGTGCCACCGCCATGTGTCCATTCGGCACGAAGTTGCAATAAAACTTGCGGCTCTGGTGTATCACGACGCAAGATCAGCAAGCCCGCCGCGCCGAATCGCCCCCAATGGCGATAGCCGCAGTCACAATCGACCCATCCGTCGCCGTCGCGTTGTCCCATTAGTCAATAACAGTATTACGAAACGATGTCTAACGCGACTGCAGACTTTGGCACCACGTTGCGCACCGACCAATTGTCTCCGGCCAAAATTCGGCTGGCCAAAATTAATGTGAGCATGATT
>BJFV01000055.1 GCA_014190055.1 Actinomycetes bacterium | reverse complement strand
TGGGCATCGCCCACTTTTCTCTCGTTGCAGTCTCGAGTGTTCTGACCGCCTTCTCTTCTCTTTCAACTACAACTCCGCCTGACGTCAACCGTGATGTCGCCTTCATCGAATCTGTAGTTTTTCAAACACCGATTCGTGAGTTTGACCGATCACGTTTCATGTGGCGCCGTCAACACAAATGGTTCGATTGGTCAACCGATGGTTGTTCGGCGCCACTAATCGGCGGCGAAGGTCGGTCATTTAACTTTGTGGCCGCATGCCGTCGACACGACTTTGGTTATCGCAACCTGAAACTTCTCGACCAGCGCTACAACTGCAGCGATACACAACCTGGCTCGATCTGCAGCGTCTCTTCTTGGACATACGGACGCTTCTGGAATTCGACCCAGCGCCAACGCATCGACGAGCAGTTCAGTCGCGACATGCTCGAGCACTGTGCATCTCGGATGCGCTCATTTCGTGTTCGTTGCGAAGCGTGGGCATTCGCTTACTTTAAAAGTGTGCGAACAATCGGCGGACCATAACCGCGATTCGTTATTTGTGTTTGACCGCCAACATCATCACTTGAAACAAAATTCGCGCAGTAGCACCCCAAATAGTCTCGTCATCCAAATAAAAAAAGTTGATCTGAAACTCACGGTCACTAAACACCCAATGTTCTTGGCTATAAGTATCTTGTCTCGCCAACTCAAGTAATGGCACACTGAAAACTCGATCAACTTCGCTATTTACTGCGCTAAATGCGGGTGTACTTGCGTAACTCGCCACAATCGGCACGATATGCGAGTTGCTGACCACAGTTGACATGCTGTTTAACTCGCCCATGACTCGAGCCTCACTCGGCGCGATACCGATTTCTTCGTGCGTTTCGCGCAATGCAGCATCAACGGCAGTCTCACCATTTTCAAGCCGACCACCCGGAAACGAAATCTCACCACGATGATTCGTTAACGCTTGTGATCGTCGCGTCAAAATCGCTTCAACACCGTTTGCTGATTCAAATAGCCCAACCAAAACAGCCGATGGGCGTGCACTTTCAAGTGGCTGTCGCAAAACTTGGTCAGGTTTAAATGCGCCGATTGCCGCACTCACAACTTCAAGTGACCGCAAAGCACTCGTGTCAAGATTCGCGAACGGATTGTGGTCAATTGTTCGAAAATTATTCGGCCGCGGTATTACCTGCGAGCCACCGACGCGCATCGCGTTACTTTGACGCTGGCGACCAACCACTAGCAACCAACTCTTGCAACACGGCTGCCATGCCCGCAGTCTTCAGCGAGGCCAGAGTTCGACCTGGTTGCTCTTCTCCACGCTCCCACGTCTCCCATGCGGCAATAAGTTTTTTCAAATCTGGTGCTGGTGTTTCAAAGCTCATCGCCTCAGCCTACGGTGCGTTAACACGAGCTCACGCCGGGCTAACTACGACCAAAGACTTTCTTCGTGTAGTTCGTAGTCAGCGCAATCACAACAATCGCCAAGCCAACACCAAAAAGTGTCGTGCGCGTCGACTGATCAACATCTAACAAGAACGCACCGGCAAACAAGCCGACAACAAACAACCAATCGAGAACCCGATGAACGCCACGCGAAATCAACTTGTACGCACTAAACGGACCGTCAACAACGGTGACGTTGATTAGCAGCGCAATTCCATACGCTGCTAAAACAAACGGATGCCTCGACTGCGCGCTCATCAAAATGAGCGCCGCAGCGATCAGATATTCAACGATCTGATGTAACCAAAAACCTCTTTGTGAAGAAGCTATGGCTTACATCATCCCCATTCCGCCACCTGGCATGCCACCGCCGCCTGCTGGTGCAGCGCCTGGCTTCTCAGGCTTGTCTGCAACGAGACATTCGATGGTGATTACAAGTGCGGCGATCGAGGCTGCGTTTTGCAACGCTGCACGAGTCACCTTGGCTGGGTCGATGATGCCGGCCTTAACAAGGTCAACATATTCGCCAGTTGCGGCGTTCAAACCAACGCTGCCCTTTGCGGCTTCAACTTGTTGCACAGCAACAGCGCCTTCAAGACCAGCATTGTCGGCAATTGCGCGAGCAGGTGCAGTCAACGAGTCGTAAACGCTGCGTGCACCAGTTGCTTCGTCGCCCTCAAGGCCTTTAATTACCTTGAGCACGCTCTCGCGGCTGCGCACCAATGCGGTGCCACCACCAGCAACGACACCTTCTTCAATTGCGGCGCGAGTTGCTGAAACAGCATCTTCAATGCGGTGCTTCTTTTCTTTGAGTTCAACTTCAGTTGCGGCGCCGACTTTGATTACGGCAACGCCACCAGCAAGTTTCGCAAGACGCTCTTGAAGTTTCTCGCGGTCCCAATCTGAGTCGGTGTTGTCGATTTCAGTCTTAATCTGACTGATGCGACCCTTAACTTCGTTCTTGTCGCCAGCACCGTCAACGATTGTTGTCGTCTCTTTGGTGATGATGATGCGCTTTGCGCGACCCAAAAGATCGAGCGTCACGTTCTCAAGTTTCAAACCAACTTCTTCGCTGATGACTTGACCACCGGTCAAAACTGCCATGTCTTGCAACATCGCCTTACGACGATCACCAAAGCCAGGGGCCTTGACTGCTGTCGAATTGAATGTGCCACGAATCTTGTTGACAACCAAAGTTGCAAGAGCCTCGCCCTCAACATCTTCGGCAATAATCACAAGTTGCTTGCCGGTCTTCATCACGCTCTCGAGCACTGGCAACATCGACTGCACGGTTGTGATCTTTGACGAATAGAACAAGATGTAAGCATCTTCAAGAACTGCTTCTTGACGATCTTGGTCAGTCACGAAGTATGGCGACAAGTAACCCTTGTCAAACTGCATACCTTCGGTGAAGTCGAGTTCGATGCCGAATGTGTTCGACTCTTCAACAGTTACAACGCCGTCTTTGCCAACTTTGTCGATCGCATCAGCAATAACTTTGCCGATCGTCGCATCGCCAGCTGAAATTGTTGCAACGCTTGCGATATCGCTCTTGTCGTCAACTTCTTTGGCCTGACTCTTCAAAGATTCAACAACAGCAGCAACTGCTTTTTCGATACCGCGCTTGAGCGCCATCGGGTTCGCACCAGCAGCAACGTTGCGCATGCCGTGAGTAACCATTGCTTGTGCAAGAACTGTTGCTGTCGTGGTGCCGTCACCAGCAACGTCGTTTGTCTTGGTTGCAACTTCTTTTACAAGTTGCGCACCCATGTTTTCGAATGGGTCTTCAAGCTCGACTTCTTTTGCTACCGAAACACCGTCATTGGTGATCGTCGGCGCACCGAACTTCTTGTCAAGCACAACGTTGCGACCTTTTGGTCCGAGCGTAACTTTGACTGCATCAGCCAATTTGTTGACACCAGCCTCAAGTGCGCGACGTGCTTCTTCGTTGAATTTAAGAATCTTTGCCATGTTTTGTTCCCTGTACTAAATAGAAATAGATATTGAATGAATTAATTACTTGCCGACGATCGCAAGAACATCGCGACTCGTAAGTATCAAAAGATCTTCACCCTTGTGCGCAACTTCTGTGCCGCCGTACTTCGAGTAAAGAACAACATCGCCGACTTTGATATCAAGTGGTGTGTGCTTGCCAGAGTCATCACTCCAACGGCCTGGGCCCACGGCAACAACTGTGCCTTCCTGCGGCTTCTCTTTGGCAGTGTCTGGAATTACGAGACCCGATGCGGTTGTCTTCTCGGCTTCGTTTGGCTTGACCACAATCCGGTCATCAAGTGGCTTTAAGTTCATATCGGTTCCTTATTCTCTCTAGGTTTTTCTGGTTAGCACTCGAACGGTGCGAGTGCCAATGCTATTGACTAAGGGCTATTTTTCCAACACAAATCAGTCGCTAAGTGCCCGCAAGTCCTTTAATTTCACGCCAATCTGGGCCAGCCGCTCGGTCAACAGCCACACCGGCAAACCAATCACCGTGTCTAACTCGCCGCGCACCTCAGCGACCAGCGCCGCACCCTGCCCCTGCACGGCGTACGCGCCCGCCTTGCCCATCGACTCGCCTGTGCCCAAATACCAGTCGAGCAATTCGGGTGTCACTTCGCGCATCGTCACGCTCGCCGTATCAAAACCATTCGCGCTTCTTCCGTCGCATCTCACGCTAACCGCAGTGTGCACACTGTGAGATTTTTTCGACAATTTTTGGATCATCTTGCGCGCCTCATCCAAATCTCGCGGTTGACCAAAGATTTCACCGTCAAGCGCCACAGTCGTGTCTGCAGCGATAATCACGCAACGCTGATCGTGTCGTAATGCAACTTTGTCGGCTTTGGCTGCTGCGATGCGCTGCACATAACTCAACGGGTTTTCGCGATGCCGCGGCGTCTCGTCTATTTCAGGCGGATCAATCTCAAAAACCAAACCCAATTTTTCTAAAATTTCTTTTCGGCGCGGCGACCGCGAAGCCAAAATAATTTGACTCGTCACCAAATCAAACCAGTCTCACCAAACAATTTCAGCCGCCACTCATATGCGTGAGTGTCGCGTCATCTGGTGCGACCAGATCTTCAAGACTGTCTAAAAATCCGTGAGGCAAAACAATATTTACTGGTCCATTGTGATGTCCGCGCACAAATCTTTCGCCACCTTCGACAATTGATGCATCGGGGTCGCACTGTTCGATCAATTGTCGCAAATGATCAATGCTCGAAATTTCGCCAAATTGTCGGCGCAAATCACCGCCGACTGGATACCCAGTCAGATACCAACCCGCGTGCTTTCGAAACTCACGAATGCCTCGACCCGGCGGAAAATGTGCCTCGAGTGCAATCGCATGACGCAACATAACCTCGAGCACCCAACCAAGTTTCGGAGTAGCGGGTATCTCGTCGCCATTGAACATCGCCACCATGTCACGAAAGAGCCACGGCTTTCCGAGACACCCACGACCAATTACAACGCCATCACAGCCGGTTTGGTTCATCATTTCGCGCGCGTCACTCGCTTCCCAAATGTCGCCATTGCCAAGAACCGGAATATCAGTAACGGCATTCTTCAACTCAGCAATCGCCTCCCATCGCGCATACGGTGCATAGTGCTGCTCGGCGGTTCGTGCGTGCAGCGCAATCGCCGCAACACCCGCTTCTTGACAAACCAAGCCAGTGTGAATGTGGGTCAGCAATTCGTCGTTCAACCCCATTCGAAACTTGCATGTCACAGGAATACCAAAAGATGATGCCGTCTTGACTGCCGCATTAACAATTTCACGCAGCAGATTTTTTTTCAGCGGCACAGCCGCACCGCCACCACGACGTGTCACTTTCGGCGCTGGGCAACCAAAATTTAAGTCGATGTGATCAACCGCATTACGACGACCAAGTTGAGTAATTGCATCGGTCATAATTTTTGGGTCGCTTCCGTAAAGTTGCAAACTTCGAAACGATTCATCAGGCCCAAACGCGATCATCGCCTCAGTTTTTGGGTTCTTATAAACCAAAGCCGCCGCCATCACCATTTCATTTACATAGACAAGCCCCGAGGCAAACTCACGACACAACGTACGAAACGGCTGATTCGTCACGCCCGCCATCGGCGCCAGCACCACAGGTGGCCAAATACTTCGCTCACCTAGTTGCAACGGCTTGGCGGTGACAAGTTCGTTCATACGCCCGCCACTGTCAAACCCAAATTCGGATACGCCCCAGCGTCAAGCGACGTTTCACCGCTCAACTGCAAGCGATGCCACCCCGCCGATGCGATCATCGCTGCATTGTCTGTGCACATTGCCAGTGAGGGTAACACCAAATGAAAGTCTCTACGTTCACACGCTCGCTTTGTTTCACTGCGCAACAACGAGTTTGCGGCAACTCCGCCGCCAAGTGCGACAGTTTTTGCGCCAAGGTTTTCTGCAGCCTGCATCGTCTTGGCAACCAACACATCAACAACTGCTTTTTGAAACGACGCCACAATGTCACTCGTCCTAGCATCGCTATGTTTGCGGACAAAATTGATCACCGCAGTTTTTAAACCGCTAAATGAAACGTCGAGCCCATCGTGCATCATCGCCCGGGGAAAATCAATCGCATCAGCGTTGCCCGTTTTCGCCAAAGAGTCAATCGCCGGTCCACCGGGGTATCCCAAATCTAAAAAGCGCGCAACTTTGTCGAACGCCTCACCTGCGGCATCGTCGCGAGTTTGCCCGACGATTTGATAAACACCGGGCTGACGCACTTCAACCAACATCGTGTGCCCACCAGAGACAAGCAACACCAACATCGGAAACTCAACATTCGGGTCATCAAGCATCGCCGCATAAAGGTGTGCCTCTAGATGATTCACGCCAACAAATGGCACGTCTAATGTCAACGCTAAAGATTTCGCCGCTGCTACACCAACCAGCAGCGCACCAACAAGGCCTGGTCCAACTGTTGCGGCGACTGCATCAACTCGATCAAAACTCAAGCCAGATTTTGCAATCGCTTCATCAATAACTGGCGTTATCGCTTCAAGATGGGCACGACTTGCAATCTCTGGCACAACACCGCCAAATCGCGCATGAACATCTAACTGCGAGGCAACAACCGACGATAAAACATCATTGCCACCCATAACGAGTGCTGCGGCGGTTTCATCGCAACTCGTCTCAATGCCAAGCACGACCGTCGCGCTGTCGACTTTCAGTTCGTGCTTCACATTCGGCCCGTTCACATTCGGCTCAGTTCAATTTTGCGCAATCGCTCGGCAAATTCTGGTTCTTGCACTCCTGCGCACCACATCACGATTGCGTCGTCACGATTCTCGTAATACTTTTTGCGCACACCCGCAGGCACAAAACCGAATCGGCGATAAAGCTGCTGGGCTGCAACATTGGTGTGTCGAACCTCGAGAGTCATCGCTTCACAACCTCGACGATTCGCTTCCCAAGCGAGGTCAAGCAGCAACTCGGTCGCAATTCCCCGACTACGCCACATCGGGTGCACCGCTATGTTCGTCACATGCGCATCATTTTCGACGTACAACAGTCCGCCGTATCCGACTAACTCGTCACCAATCGTGCCCACTAAATAATGTCGCTTGCCAACTCGGGCTTGTTCTAGTTCTTCGACAAACACCTGGGCCGTCCATGGTCGTGGATAAACCTGCTGCTCAATGGGCATTATTTTGCGAATGTGTGCCCGTCGCATCGGCACGATCACCAAGTCTTGCG
>BJFV01000054.1 GCA_014190055.1 Actinomycetes bacterium | reverse complement strand
GTCCAACTCTGTCTTTGAGTTCCCAAACAATCAGGGTGTTGCAGCCAACGTCCGAAGTTGAAACAGCCGTGCCGAACATAAGAAAGACAATCGCCAAGACAATTCGCATCGAAATAAACGGCACGAGTGCAAATGAAGATGCGGCGATTAGCAGTGCACAACCAATGAGGCGGTTGCCGTACCCACGGTCGTATCCGCGGGCAAAAATTTGGGTGCCAAGTACATAGCCGAACCCATAAGTAACGAGGACAATGCCGATCGAAGCCAGGCTTGTGTTTGTTTGTTCGGCGAGAAGCGAGATTGACGGTCCGACTAGCCCAAACGACAGACCGACTACGAGAAATATGCCGAAGTAAGCGCGGTGCGAACGTGTTGTTGTCTGTTCGCTCACGGTTGAATTCACCCTGTGCAGGCTAGGGCTTTGCTGTTGATGGGTGAAGCATTTGTAGACGCCTTGGCAAGAAGTGCATTGACAGCTTCACTTCGAGTCGCCCATGATCGGTTTTTGACAACACGACTCGTTGACCAAACGATGCCAACTACTTCTCCTGATTTGTTGATTAATGGGCCACCCGAGTTTCCGACACTTACGGATAATTCAACTTCAAGCCCCGGGCGAGTTGTCTTATTTTTCAAATAAATGTCCTGGGTGTTTATTTTTAGACGACGCTTAATCTTTGCGTCACGAACGAATTGCTGTTGGTCGTTAAACGCCACGAACGAGACTCGCTCGCCAGGTTTAGCAGCGACCAATCGCAACGGCGCTGAAAGTTGGCTATCGCGAATACCGTCAACCGTCAGAAGTGCGAGATCTAGGTCGATGTCGATAGCCGCGATCGAAGCCTCGAAAACGATGCCATTTGCGGTTGTTACTTGATTAGTGGTTTGACCTGCGACACCATGGGCGACGGTCAAAATAAAACCACCCTCAATGATTGTGCCTACTGTTCGGGTTTCGGCACTGCGACAACCCGTTGACGTGATCAGGACCACAGCATCAGCTTTAACGCGGTCGCCACTTGATTGCGCAAATGTGAACACCGCAGCGGCGATAAGGCAAAGTGTCGCGAAAAGATAAATTTTTGCTCTGATTTACGAAAACAATAGTTGAAAGGCCCGTTCTCTACTAGTTTGAAACTGAAAGCACGAGAAGAAAGAAAAACAAATGTCTAGGACCAAAGTTTCAGTAGTTGATCGACTTGTTGGCAACCCAATTTCGTGGGGTGTTTGCGAAGTGCCCGATTGGGGTTTTCAGCTTGATGCGCGCACAGTGTTAGGTGAAATGAAAGCAGTTGGTTTGAAAGCAACTGAGCAAGGACCAGTTGGATATCTCGGAAACACTCCAGAAGAAGTCTCGAGTGTTGCAAATGAATTTGGTTTGCCGATTGTTGGCGCATTCGTACCGCTAGTGATGCACGATCTTGCCCAGCGCGAGACAATGCGCAAAGCAGCCCACTTCTCGGCAGGTCTCTTGAGCGAAACAGGAAAAGGTTTTTTCATCACCGCTGTTGTGGTCGACGAAGGATGGGGAAAGCGTTTCAAACTTTCAGATGCTCAGTGGCAGGCGATGTTTGATGGCTTCAAAGAAATCGACGAAATTTGCGCTGGTTACGGCATCAAACAAGTTCTTCATCCGCATGTGAACACGCTTGTTGAAACTCAAGACGACGTAAATCGAGTTTTAGCTGGCTCCGATGTGCGATGGTTGCTTGATACAGGTCATCTGCAAATCGGTGGCACAGACCCAGTGAAGTTTGCACGAGAGAATTTTTCTCGCATCGATCACTTTCACGTCAAAGATGTGAAGATGAGCGTGGCGGCGAAGTTCTTGGCTGGCGAAATCACTTTGATGGAAGCAACTCGAGATGGCGTGTTTTGTGCCGCCGGTGATGGTGATGTGAAAATTGCTGAGGCGATCGAAGTGATGGAGTCAAACGGCTACGAAGGTTGGTACGTGCTCGAGCAAGATATGGCAATCGTCGGCGATCAACCGCGTGACGCGAAGATTTCAACAGCTGGTGTGCGTCGCAGCATCAGTTATCTGTCGAAGCTCTAATAGCCAAGAGGCGCGTAGAGGGCTGACGCCCGTCAGGCCCCACCATTATTGGGTTTCTGACCTGTTTGGTCGGGTTTGCCGAAGCAACTATTGGGCACTAACTTATGTCAGGCAGGAAAATCCTGTGCGTTTAAAAACAACAATAAGGGGAGAAATTAATGAAGATTCGCAAAACATGGGGAGCCGTCCTCGGTGCATCAGCACTCTTGGCGCTCGCCGCTTGTGGCGGTTCATCAGACTCGTCAACCGAGACTGAAGAAGCAGCGACAGAAGATTCAGCTGAAGTAACAGCTGGCGAAGACATCACAATCGCAGTTATCACCCACGGTGACGACGGCGTGTTCTGGTCGGTAGCTCAGAAGGGTGCAGAGGCTGCAGGTGCAGCACTTGGCATCACAATGAATTACCAGGGTGCAAACAACAACGCACAAGATCAAGCACAAATGATTGAGCAAGCAGTGACTGACGGTGTAGACGGTATTGCCGTTTCACTTGCTGATCCAAAAGCTCTCGAAGGTGCACTCAAGAAAGTTGTTGATGCAGGTATTCCATTGATCACTCTTAACTCAGGTTCAGACTTGTTCAAGGGTCTCGGTGCAATCACTCACGTCGGTCAGGACGAGACAATCGCTGGCCGTGGTGCTGGTGAGCGGTTGAAGGCTGCAGGCGGAACTGTGCTTCTTTGCGCAAAGCAAGAGCAGAGCAACGTTGCGCTTGAAACTCGTTGCAACGCAGCAGCAGAGACATTCGGTGGCAAAGTTATCCAGATCACAACTTCAGGTGACGCAGACCGCGTTGCTCAGCAGGGTGAAATCAAGGCAGCGCTCGATGCAGATCCATCGATCAACGCATTCCTTGGTACTGGTCCAGTAATCGCAGTTGACGGCGCAAACGCAGCCGCTGAACTCGGTCGCACAATGCCAATGGGTGGTTTCGACCTCTCGACAGAAATCCTTGATTACATCAATCAAGACAAGTTGACCTTCACAATTGACCAGCAGCAATATCTTCAGGGATACCTTGCTGTTGTATTCCTCTACCTCAACGTGACAAACAAGAACACAGTTGGTGGCGGATTGCCAGTTATGACAGGTCCTGGATTTGTTGACAAGTCAAACGTTGTCGCAGTTCAAGAACTCGTTGGCAAGGGAACTCGCTAATTAGTTAGTTGTTCTAATCGGAAGTTGGTCCGTCCGTTCTTAAGTGAGCGGGCGGACCAACCCGGTTTGATTTTGGTTTTTGTAATTTTGTTGTGTTTGTAAGTTTTTGGGGGATAAGAGCGTGAGTGAAGTTGATGGCCTGACGCCAACCAAAACCGGTGACGAGAGAATCACCTACCGAGGGCCAATCAAGAGACTTTTAGTCTCACCTGAAATCGGCGCATTAATTGGCGCGGTTGTGGTGTGGGCATTCTTCTGGGGTAACGGCGACAAGTTCGGCACCGCAGGTAGCACCGCCAACTTTTTAGACGTCGCAGCACCACTCGGCATCATGGCTGTAACGGTCGCTTTGTTGATGATCGGTGGCGAATTCGACTTGTCTGCCGGTGTGATGACTGGTGCAAGCGGTGTGACGATTGCGTTGATGGCTAAGTACTTCACCGATGGCGGTATTTCACTTTGGGTTTGTATACCCGCAGCATTTTTGTTGGCCGGCTGTGTGGGGTGGTGGAACGGCTTTTTGGTAAATCGAACGGGCTTACCGAGTTTCATCGTGACATTGGGTTCATTTTTTGTTATCAAGGGTGCGAACCTCGTTTTTTCGAAGCGAATCAATTCGCTCGTCAACGTGTCGGACGTCGATAAAGCGCACGGTTATGGCTTTTTTAAGGCTGTGCTTGGTGGAGAAAATTCGTTTGGAGACATGAAGTATCGCGATGTCACTTTTATTGTCGGTGGGTTGTTGTTTGCAGTGTTAATGATTCTTGGTTTTATGGAGCAGGCGCTCGTACGTAGAGCACAACGATCAAATTCTGATTTTGCAATTGCGATTGTTGGTGTAGCCGCAGTGATCTTTGGCGTACTTACGTTGCATCGAACGGATTCGGTGAATGGCAACGTACTTGCTGGTGTTGTCGGTTTGATTGGCACGGTCGTAGCGATCGTATTTTATGCAAGGGCCAGATTTGATGGTCGCGAGAAACTTGTCGGTTCATTGCCGGACGAATCAAAGAAGTTGCTTGGTTTGGGCTTGCTGGGTGTGCTCGTTGCGAGTTTCTCTGGGCAACTCTTTGATCGCAATGAAGAGCGTGTGATGTTGCAATGGATGCCGCTTTGGATGAGGTATTCGGTGGCAATTGCGGCTGGCGCACTGCCACTAGTAATTACAATTCGATCGTTCATTCGTGGCGATGTTGAACGTCGCGGCAAAGTGATTGCGGGCCTAATTGTTCGCCTACCAATTATTTGTCTCGTGTCGCTGATTGGCATTGTCTCGCTGTTTCAGTTGACGACCGTTCAGGCGGTTCGCGCCGTATTGATAACTGTTGCTGGCACGGGTGCTGCGACATGCTTTTATCAGGCTCGTCGTGCCGCTGGCAGGTCATCGACAAAATGGTTTATCAATATCGGTGCATTAATGTCGGCCGCGTTTGTATTTGTTGCCTTTGCGTTGCGTGCCGATTCGAGCGCGCCAAGATTCAGGGGCGGAATTTTCACCAGTTTGTTGGTCGCATCTGCGCTTGCCTTAGCAACAACTTTTGTTGAGGCAGCGCATCGATCGCGTACTAAAGCCGACGAGGCGGCAGATCAACTCGGCCGTCGCATGGTGTTGCTTGGTGTGGTTGTGGGTGCGATTGCGCTGAGCGTCAGATTATTGCTCTCTGACGGTGTGTTTCGAATGTCGGTCTTCTGGTGGCTGTTTTTCACGGCCGTCGGCGCTTTTGTTTTGACAAAAACTAAGTACGGCAACTGGATATTCGCAGTTGGCGGCAACAAAGATGCTGCTCGCGCAACTGGTGTGCCGGCTGACAAAGTGAAGACTGCTCTGTTTATGGCGACTTCGTTGATGGGAGCATTCGTAGGTGCGATGATTCTGATGCGACTTAACTCAGTGCAAGCTCAACAGGGCGATGGTCAAGAATTTGAATACATCATTGCGGCAGTAGTTGGTGGCAACTTGATGACTGGCGGATATGGGTCAGTTGTCGGTGCTTCGCTTGGAGCACTGATTATGGCTGTATCTAAGAACGGTATTCCAGCCGCACAATGGAACCAAGACGGTCGCTTCATCTTCTTGGGCGCGGTTTTGCTGGTCGCGGTTCTCGTTAACAACTACGTACGAAAGAAAGCGAACGAACAACGATGAGCGAAAAATCTCCGCTTCTTGAGCTCGAAAATGTAAGCAAAGACTTCGGCAACGTAAAAGCGTTGCAGAATGTCTCGACGAAAGTAGTTGCTGGTCAAGTGACATGCGTACTCGGCGACAACGGCGCTGGAAAATCAACTTTCATCAAAATTATTTCTGGTCTGCACAAGCCAAGCGGTGGAAAATATAAATTTGAAGGTCACGAAGTCGCCTTCGAATCACCGCGCGAGGCGCGAGCACTTGGCATCGCAACCGTTTATCAAGACTTGGCAATGGCACCTTTGATGTCGGTTTGGCGCAACTTCTTTTTGGGCTCTGAGCCTGTTCGCCGATTTGGGCCAATCAATTTGTTGGACACTAAGTTCGCTCGAAAGACAGCCAAAGAAGAAATGGCAAAGTTGGGTATTGACGTTCGCGATATCGATCAGCCTGTCGGCACGCTTTCTGGTGGTGAGCGCCAAAGTGTGGCGATTGCGCGCGCTGTCTATTTCGGCGCACGAGTACTTATTTTGGACGAACCGACCTCAGCGCTTGGCGTGCGTCAATCAGATTTAGTGTTGGGCTACGTAAGAGCTGCGGCCGCACGAGATCTTGGAGTGATTTTGATTACTCACAACCCGCAACACGCGTTGCCTGTTGGCGATCGGTTCTTGATTTTGAACCGCGGACAGTCGGTTGGCCAGTTTGAAAAAGCCGATCTCTCGTTTGAGCGCCTGATTGAGTTGATGTCTGGTCGCGTTCACGCTGCTTAGGTAGCGACGGAAATTCGGATGCACAGAAAGTTGTCGCAGCACTTGGTACGAACGCGTAGTGTTCGGCTATGAAAACTATTCGCCTAACAACTGCGCAGGCGCTTGTGAAGTTTCTTGTCGCGCAAAAAATTGTGATCGATGGGCGACAAGAACAATTGTTTCCTGGAGTATTGGCGATTTTCGGACATGGCAACGTGACGAGTCTTGGTGTTGCTCTTGATGAAAATCGCAACAAAATCAAAACTTATCGTGGCCAGAACGAACAAGGCATGGCACTTGCTGCAGTAGGTTTTGCAAAAGCAAAGCGCCGTCAGCAAATTATGGTTGCGACCTCGTCAATTGGTCCTGGCGCCTTGAATATGGTGACTGCAGCAGGCGTTGCTCATGTCGACCGACTGCCCGTTTTGTTTTTGGCTGGTGACACTTTTGTCCATCGAATTCCTGATCCGGTTTTGCAACAAGCGGAAACATTCTCAGACCCGTCGATAACGGTTAACGACGCTTTCAAACCCGTGGTGCGATATTGGGATCGCATTGTCGCCCCCGAACAACTGTTGCAATCTTTGCCTCATGCGGTGTCGACGATGCTTGACCCAGCAACATGTGGGCCAGCATTTATTGGTTTACCTCAAGATGTGCAAGCCGAGAGTTTTGATTTTCCAGAAGTATTTTTTGACGAAGTTGTGCACACGATATTGCGACCCCGTGCTGATGCGAGCGAACTTGAGCGTGCAATCAAGACACTTAAACAAGCGAAACGTCCGTTGATAATTTGTGGCGGCGGTGTTCACTATTCGCTTGCCGAAAAGCAATTGGCTGAATTTGCAACCAAGCACAATATTCCGGTTGTTGAAACTGTTGCGGGTAAGGCATCGTTACTTGCCGCGCATCCATTAAACGCTGGCCCCGTCGGCGTGACTGGTTGCGAATCTGCAAATGCTTTGGCTGCACAAGCAGATGTTGTTTTGGCTCTCGGCACGCGTCTGCAAGATTTCACAACAGGTTCGTGGACGATATTTAGCAATGAGCAGACGAAATTCATCGGCGTGAACACGGCGCGGTTTGATGCTGTAAAGCATCGCTCATTGCCTGTAGTGGCTGACGTGAGCGTGACGCTTGAAGAAATGAC
>BJFV01000053.1:3589-7316 GCA_014190055.1 Actinomycetes bacterium | reverse complement strand
GTGACAATTGCGGTCTTACCGCGTAAAGAAATCTCCATAAGGCGAGACTAATCGCTTATTTTTTTGATTGCGAAATTCGAATTACCTGAATTCGTCGACCATCAAGTTCTTCGACACGGAAAACTAATTCGTTTAGGGTGACAGCCTCGCCAACTTCAGGCACATGACCAAGTTCGCCGAAGACAAGACCACCTATTGTGTCGTAGTCTTCGGTGCTTATTTCTGCTTCGAGTATCTCATTGAGTTTGTCAATTGTCGTCACCCCTGCAACAAGCAGGTCTCCGTTTGGCTGTCGTTGTACCGAAGTGTCATCTTCGTCATGTTCGTCGCCGATTTCACCAACTAATTCTTCTAGGCAATCTTCGAGCGTCACAAGACCTGCGAGCAAGCCGTATTCGTCGGCAACCATCGCCAAATGAAACTTTTCTTGCTGCATCTGGCGCATCAAGTCGGCGACCGGTTTCATCTCTGGAACTACCTCGACCGAGTGCAAGCTCGTTTTGATCGACTCAGTACCTTTACCTGAGCGTTCGGCGGCGATCAAATCTTTTGCGTATACGACACCTACAAGGTCATCTTGGTCATCATCGTCTGCGCGCAACACTGGCAGACGACTCAACTGATGTTCAACGATGATGTCGATCGCTTGAGAGATCGTCAAATTGTCATTGATAGTTACAACATCTGGCCGTGGCACCATGATTTCACGAACAACGGTGTCTCCGAACTCAATAACTGACTCGATCAATTCACGTTCTTCATGCTCAATAACAGCATCTTGTGCCGCTGCTTCAACGATGCCCAAGAATTCTTGCTCACTAATGAACGGACCAGCCGCAAGACCTTTGCCTCGCACGATCACATTTGTCAGTTTGATTAAGCCTTGCGAAATCATTCGCAACGGATAGAAACTTGTGAGTGCATTAACTGGCACTGCAGTGAGTGTCGCGCCACGTACTGGATGAATCAGCCCGTAAGTCTTTGGCACTGCCTCGGCTAAAACGAAAAAGACTATGACGTTGAGTGTTACACCGACTGCAACACCAGGTGCGCCGAACATTCGACCAGAAACAATGCCGGTAAGTGTCGCCTGAACAGTTTGAAAGATATTGACTGTCAAGAGCAACGGGTTGACCCACTTTGTTGGGTCTTCGGCAAGTTTCAGAATGATCTTTGCTCGCTTGCCGTTTTGATCGAGAAGTGCTTGGGCTTTTTGCTTCGTAATTCGTGAAAGGCTCATTTCGGCAAGTGAAAGGCCGGTGAGTGCGATTAGCAACATGGCAATCGTAAACAGCATCCAAAAATCTGCTGCTGTGGGTGCGGCTGAAAAAATCATTCGTACACCCGGCTAAAAGTTTCCGGCATCGGGCCACGCCAATGATGCAGTTCTAAAAGTTCGCGCTCACGAGATTGCATTTTCTTGGCGTCACGTTCGTCTTCATGGTCATAACCCAAGACATGCAGAACTCCGTGAGTCACCAACAAAGCGAATTCGTCGTCGATATTGCCGGCATGAGTCGGACATTGATTCTTTGCCACACTCGGACAAACGACTACATCACCGAGCAAAATTGGCAAATCATTTAGATCGACGCTTACTTTGTCTGGACCTCGAGATAATGCACCTGGCCCCGGCGTGCGCACCGCCTCAACCGCGTCAAGAGGAAACGACAAAACATCAGTCGGCCCACTCTTGCCCATGTACTTTTCGTTGAGACCGGCGATTGCCGACTCAGGCACGAACATCAATGTCAATTCGGCTGCCCCACGAACACCTTCAGAGATCAAAACGTTTTTGGCCAACTGATGCCAACGAGCAACATCAACAGCAACATCAGTTTGTTCATCAGCGCAGAAGACCTCAATGTCGCCATCTCCACCGACTTTGCGAGGGCCGCTTCGCTTAATGTGCGGCTCAAGCACGATTGCTCACCGCACTCGAACCTTTCTGTTCGTATGCAGCAACGATGTCTGAAACTATTTTGTGTCGAACAATGTCGCTGACGCCGAGATGTACAAATGAAAGACCTTCAATGCCAGTGAGTATTTTTTCTAGACCGAACAGGCCACTGCGGTTATCAGGAATATCTACCTGTGTCATGTCGCCAGTAACTACAACTTTTGAGCCAAAACCAATACGAGTCAAAAACATTTTTATCTGTTCAGGTGTCGCATTTTGGGCTTCATCCAAAATAATGAAACTGTTGTTAAGCGTTCGTCCGCGCATATAAGCAAGCGGTGCAACTTCGACGACTTGTCTTTCAACTAGTTTTTGCGCACCTTCAGCGCCAACCATGTCGTGAAGCGCATCATAAAGAGGTCGAAGATAAGGATCTAGTTTGGCCATCAAGTCACCAGGTAAAAAGCCGAGTCGCTCACCTGCTTCAACTGCCGGTCGCGTAAGAATTATCCGTTGAACTTGCTTTGTTTGCAATGCGTGCACCGCCATCGCAATCGCTAGCCAACTCTTGCCCGTGCCAGCAGGACCAAGACCAAATGTGATCACATTTTCGCGAATCGCATCGACATAATGCTTCTGTCCAGATGTTTTGGGCCGCACGGGCTTGCCCTGATTGGCTCGCACGATGTCATGAGTCAAAACCGAACTCGGACGTTCATGTAGACGTAGCATTTCTATGCTTCGCGCGACGACAACAGTGTTTAGATTTTCGCCACCTTGAAGCAACGAGGTGAGTTCTTCAAACAAACTGCCAACTGTGTCGGTCTCGGTACCGGAGATAGAAATTTCGTTGCCTCGAACACGAATAGTCGTGTTCGGAAACTCTGTTTCGATTAGTCGAAGGTGCGAATCTCTTTCACCAAGCAAACTTGACATTAAGTGTGACCCTGGCACAACAACCGTCACTGCGGCTACGGAAACACTCATCGCTGCTTTAAGACTATCGTGCGCGGAGCCTTAAATATTTACGGGTTTATCTTGGCGGATTAAGTATTTCTTACAAGTTCGTCAGGCGACGCAAGTTGATCAACTTCGGTGGCAGGCAACTTTGCAAAATCAAGCGCGAAATAGCGTTGAGTAGATAGAGGCAACAGTTCGACATCGCCAACCATCTTTGCCATGCGAAACAATAACTCTGCTGCCCCTCCATTCGCATTGGGCTGATGCACTTCGGGAATATCAAAAACCAAAAGTGCACCATCGCGCGCCTCAGCGGTTAAAGCTTGGCGCGCAAGCATAACGTTCGCTCCTTTAGCATCTGCCGACGGATCAACAACAACCCACACGATGTAGTGAACCTGCCCTGCGCGATATCGATCAGGAAAATGCTTTTCAAAGTAGATCTCACTCAACCAACGAGTGGCGCGAACGTCTGTTGACACAAGAGTCATCGCGACTGGCAACGAGTCACTCCAGACGACCCAAACCCGATTTGAGTCGCGAGAGATCTGCTCGTTGAATTCGTCTTGATCGAGCATTTCGTGAGTTACGGTTGCCTCGGCGGTTGGCAAATAAGTCGTGCGGTAAAGACGCCAAAGTTTCTCGCGCAACGCCGGATCAACAACGTTGGAGTGACGAGTTACAAACATCGACGGGTACTTTCTCGGCGCACGACGCCGAACCTTGGACAAAACCCCGCCTCCCAAAAGTTTAGAACATCTGTAGTACCGTTTTCGTGATGTCAAAAGCCGTTTCTCGTGCGGCGTGGGCGATGACTGGTCTGGCCGTTATCGCCACCGGTCTGCATATTGCTGGTCTCTCGGCACT
>BJFV01000053.1:0-3024 GCA_014190055.1 Actinomycetes bacterium | reverse complement strand
AATGCGCCGTATATTGCAAGTTTGTTTTTAGTTTCTGCGACGATTTTGCACCCGAGTGTTGCAACCATGGCTTCACACTCGGCGCGACGACTCAAACAACCACTACTGGGTCGACTCGTACTGACAACGACATCTCTGGTTTTGCCCGTCGTGGTATTGGCATTGACAAATCCAACAAATGATGTCGACCGAACAGTGCGCGCGATCTCAATTTTTGTTCTGGCTACGGCAGTTACATTGCGCGTAGTTCTGGCGGTGCGTGCCAACGCCGTTTTGCAGGCGCAACTAATCGATTCTGCGCAAACTGATTCGCTTACCAGCCTTCCGAATCGCGGTTTGATGATCGAACACGTCGCGGCGGCTTTAGAGGGAGCACGATTTAACGGCCTCTCGCCAACAGTTTTGTTTATCGACGTCGACAGATTTAAAAACATCAACGACAGTCTCGGCCACTCGGCTGGTGACGACGTGTTGGTATCGGTTGCTCAAAGATTGCGGGTGGCGCTACCAGATCGATGCATTGTCGGACGAATTTCAGGCGACGAGTTCGTCGTACTCGACGCCAAATCAAAAAATCAAAGCGATGCCGTTTTGTTGGCCGACTTGGTGCTTGAAAGTTTTCACGAACCGCTGGCTTTGCGTCAAGGCGATGTTTTTGTTTCGGCAAGCATCGGTGTTGCAGTTTTTGATCGCGAGATTTCAACATCGGCAGACGACTTGCTGCGAAATGCAGACACTGCGATGTATCGCGCAAAAGATGCCGGACGAAACTGCGTTGCAATTTTCGACAAGTCGATGCTTGAGCGCGTTAATCAACGCTTGGCCGTAGAGACCGCTCTCTACCGAGCGCTTGAGCGTCGCGAACTGCGGCTTGTTCATCAGCCAATTATTGATATTGACCTTGGCGATGTAATCGGATTCGAGGCTCTGATGCGATGGGACATGGAGGACGGCACGAATGTCTCGCCCGCCGAATTTATTCCAATCGCCGAAGAGACTGGCATCATCGTGCCGATTGGTGCGTGGGCGTTGCTTGAAGCACTCACCCACTTGCGCAGTTGGATAAACCAAGGCATCTGTCGGCGCGACGCCACGATGTCGGTGAATGTTTCGCCACGACAATTGCATGACCCAAATTTCGTCGCGGTTGTCAACGAAGCATTAATGCGTTCGCGTATGCCCGCAGATCAGTTGTGGCTTGAAGTAACCGAAGGCGTGATGATTACCCAACCTGAGCAGGCTCTAGATACATTGCGCAGACTCTCAGATATCGGCGTGCGCGTAGCAATTGACGACTTCGGCACTGGTTATTCTTCGTTGTCATTTTTGCAGCGATTTCCAATCCATCGATTGAAAATTGACAGAACTTTCATCAACGAGTTAGCAAACGACGCAAACGCGCGATCTCTCGTGCGAACGATTATCGCTATGGCGAATTCACTCGGGCTAGATGTCGTTGCCGAAGGTGTCGAAACCGTAGAGCAACTTCACGCACTCGGTGACTTGCGATGTAGCAAAGCTCAGGGCTATTTAATTAGTCATCCGGTGACACCAGAAACGATGGCAAGCACCGTTGCCGGTCTTGACAAAATTGGCAAATGGCCACGGTTGAGACCGCTTAAGTAAATTCGTCGCGTCACCACGCACATCACCGAATGAGGCAGAATAGAGCCATGAGCGCACAACATTTGCCGAAGGATCTTGCACTTGAGTCAGCCGAGTTTCGAGTTCGTCAGGCTGGCGAATGGCTTGGTCTCGAAGACGGATTAATCGAAACGATCATCGCGCCGCGACGAGTGCTCGAAGTTTCGATTCCGTTTAGGCATGATGACGGTACGCGAGACCACCTTGTCGGATGGCGTGTTCACCACAACACCACTCGTGGTCCGGCCAAAGGCGGAATTCGTTATCATCCAGGCGTCACACGCGACGAAGTTGTTGCGCTCGCAATCGGCATGTCGCTAAAGACTGCAATAATGAATCTGCCACTTGGCGGCGCAAAGGGCGGCATCGCAGTTGACCCAAAGACTTTGACTCTGCGCGAACTCGAAAAAGTTACGCGTCGCTATGTTTCAGAATTGATTCCGTTTCTTGGCCCCGACAAAGATGTTCCAGCACCTGATGTCGGCACAAATGCCCAAGTGATGGCGTGGGTTCTTGATCAATATTCGGCAAGTGTCGGACACATCGTGCCCGGTGTCGTGACGGGCAAACCAATTGAACTTGGTGGTTCGCTCGGTCGTGAATCGGCAACAGGCCGCGGCGCAGTTGAAGCTGCGGCGTTGGCAGGTCGAGAGATGGGTCTTGCTCTCGAGGGAGCGAAAATTGCGATTCAAGGTTATGGACAAGTAGGTGCGTGGGCGGCAAGGCTCGCGCAGGCTCGCGGCGCAAAGATTGTCGCTGTTGCTGATGTCGGCGGTGCAATTCACAATGCCAAGGGGCTGGATATCGCGATGATCGATCGCAAAATGCGAGAAGGCGCGAAAAGCGTGACCGAGACAGGCGCTGGCGAAGTAATCGGCAAAGGTATTGATGGCTCAGCAAATATTTTTTCAGTCGATTGTGACATTTTGATGCCGTGCGCACTTGGCGATGCTGTTGATGAACATACGGCTTCGCAGATCAAAGCAAAACTAATAGTTGAAGGCGCAAACGGGCCGCTGACACCAAAAGCAGACGAAGTTCTCACCGATCGTGGAATCATCGTCATGCCCGATGTTTATGCAAACGCGGGCGGCGTGACCTGCAGTTACCTCGAACAATGTCAGAACTTTGCTCACCTCAGTTGGGACGAAGATGAAGTGAACGAAAAAGTCATCTCTCTGATGCAGTCGGCATTCAAGAGGTTGCACTCATTCTCAGTTGAACAGAAGTTGCCATATCGATTGGCGGCATCTGTGCTCGGCATCAAAACAATCGCTGACTCGCATCGCATGCGCGGACTGCATCCGTAAAAATTAACTAGCCTGAGAATTGTGAATAAATCGGGCGATGCAGTTGCAGAGTTCGGTTTTTATCCGTTTG
>BJFV01000052.1 GCA_014190055.1 Actinomycetes bacterium | reverse complement strand
GTGGTCGAATAACAAATTGCACCGGAAAGCGAGTGTCGATTCGGTTTTCGTCGCTTGCTGTGTAGACATTTTCGAGATGATGCAACAGAGTTGGGCCTTCGAACCAAGGCATGTTTGCTGAACGACTGACTACATTGTCACCCGCGAGTGCGCTAATTGGTAAGAAAGTTACATCACGCAAGTCAAGTCGAGAAGCAAAGCCCTCGAACTCTTCTCGTATTCGGTTAAATACTGCGCTGTCGTAGTCGACGAGATCCATTTTGTTTACACAAATCACTAAGTGCGGCACACCAAGAAGCGAAACAAGCAAACTATGGCGACGCGTTTGCTCGACAACACCAGTGCGCGCATCAACAAGCACGATTGCCAAGTCGGCGTTTGATGCGCCGGTGATCATATTGCGGGTGTATTGAATATGGCCGGGGCAGTCAGCGATGATGAAACTGCGTTTTGGTGTGGCGAAGTATCGATAGGCGACATCAATTGTGATGCCCTGCTCGCGTTCGGCACGCAGACCGTCGGTTAATAGCGACAAGTCGACATAGTCATCGCCGCGACGCTTGCTGACGGCTTCAATGTGCTCGAGCTGGTCTTCGAAAATGCTCTTTGAGTCGTATAAAAGGCGGCCAATCAAGGTTGACTTACCGTCGTCAACCGAGCCAACAGTTGCAAAATGAAGTCGTTGCATCAGAAGTAGCCCAACTTTTTGCGGTCTTCCATGCCGGCTTCTGAAATGCGATCATCGGCGCGAGTGGCACCGCGCTCTGTTATTCGTGCGACCGATGTTTCAGCAATTACTTGTTCAATAGTCGTTGCTGACGATTCGATGGCGGCTGTACATGTGGCATCGCCGACGGTACGAAAGCGAACAAGTTCTTCGCTGACTGTTTCTCCGTCTTCGGGTTTTAAGAATGGTGAAACTGCCATCCACATGTTGTCGCGGCGAAATACCTGACGACGGTGCGCATAATAAATGCTCGGCAGTTCGATGTTGTAGTCGCTGATGAATTGCCAGATGTCTAGTTCGGTCCAGTTTGAAATTGGGAAAATTCTGAAGTGTTCGCCTGGCTTGTGGCGACCGTTGTAAATTCCCCAAAGTTCTGGCCGTTGAGTTTTTGGGTCCCACTGACCAAATGCGTCACGATGCGAATAGACGCGTTCTTTGGCGCGGGCACGCTCTTCGTCGCGACGGGCGCCGCCGAACACAGCGTCAAATTTGTGCTCTTTAATTGAGTCGAGCAAGGTGACGGTTTGTAGCGGGTTGCGACTTGCCCGCGGACCAGTCGCATCTTGAATTCGACCTGCATCAATCGAGGCCTGCACCGACCCGATGATTAGTTGCACATCTAAGTCGCGAACCGCGCGGTCGCGAAATTCGATTACTTCAGAAAAGTTGTGACCCGTATCGATGTGCATCACCGGAAACGGCACGCGCGCTGGGCTGAACGCACGCACAGCAAGGTGCAACATAACGACTGAATCTTTGCCACCCGAGAACAGCATCACCGGGCGTTCAAACTCTGCGGCGACCTCGCGAATGATCGTGACCGACTCGTCAATCAGGCTGCGCAATGCTGATTTCACCCTATTAAGACTAGGGCTTTGATGACTGTCGAAATAGTCACAAAAGTGCATTAGTCACAGCGCTAGCGCCACTAAAAACGACTTGTTAAACGGCTTGAGCAATTAGTGTGGCGAGAGAGGAATTCGTGTCGCGATTAACAAAAGCAAGTTCAAACCAAGAAATTTTGGCAGTGCTCAACGAGACGGCCGATGCAGTCGGCAAAGTACTGCGCGCGAACCAAGATTGGTCGTTGTCGGGTTTGCGCGACACGCAATATGCAGTTGACTTGCGCGCCGATGCCGCAGCGCTCGAAGTGCTGACAAGTGCTGGTGTCGCAGTTTTATCTGAAGAAAGTGAATTCACTGGTGAGTTCGCCGATGATGGCCTTTGTGTCGTAATGGATCCCCTGGATGGGTCGACAAATGCCAGCCGCGGTGTGCAATGGTTTGCCACTGCGTTGTGTGCAATCGATAAAGACGGAATGCGCGCTGGTCTTGTTGTGAATCAAGCGAACGGGCACGACCGTTATTGGGCGACTGCTGGCGGCGGTGCGTTTCACAATGGTGTTGCGATGCGTCCGAGCGGTTGTGTTGAATTGCGCGAGGCGGTTGTTGGTATCTCTGGCATTCCAAAGCAGCGACCGAAGTGGGGGCAGTTTCGTGCGCTCGGTGCGGCGGCACTCGATATTTGTTTGGTCGCTGATGGTGTGATCGATGCGTGGATCGATTTCAACACGCACGGTGTGTGGGACTATTTAGCAAGCGCGTTAATTTGTCAAGAGGCAGGTGCGTTCATCGTTGAACATCAAGATCGCAATTTGGTGGTGCATGAACACAGCCAACGTCGCACGCCGATTGTTGCTGCAACTTCTGAGTTGCTCGCTAGCGTCCGCCAAGTTCGCGCCCAACATAACTAATTACTAACGCAGAGTAGAATTTTGTAATGGATCGCAAGTCGTATAGCCCGGCGGCGTTTTTAGAGCGGTTTGTTGCACTTGAGGTGCGTGCCGCAGGGTTAATTTTTGGCGCTGCTGTTTTAGGCGTCATGCTTGCAACATTCGGTGACTACTACGTTCACAACAGTTTCACTGAGTTGATCAGTGAAATCGCAATCGGTGGCTTCTTTTTGCTTGTTGGTCTCGAACTGAGGCGCGAATTTGCTAGCGGCACCTTGTCGGGTTCGACGCTTAAAGTCGCGCTCGCGGCAACTTTGGGTGGCATGGCATTACCAGCGTTGATTTTTGTCTCGTTTGCGCCCGAATCGGCGCGCAACGGTTGGGTGGCAGTCGTTGCAACCGACATCGCGTTGGCATCGGCAGTTACTGCACTCGGCGGGTTTCGCCGCGAGTTACGCGCTCTGTTGTTGACCGTTGCTGTGCTTGACGATCTTGGTGGTGTGCTGGCCCTGGCGACTACTGGTAAGAGCCCGAAACTTTTATTCATCGGCGCAGTTGTTTTAGTCGTCGCATTTTTTGCCTGGTCGATTCGTAAGTTCAATTTCGGTGTGATGTACACGTTGGCTACAACAGCACTTGTTGTGTGGCTGATGTTGCAAGCAGGAATGCACCCCTCGCTTGGGGCGTTTGCAGTCGGTTTTGTTGTGCCACATTTCGACCCTGACAACCACTCGGTGGCCGAACGAACCGAAGAGGCGATTCATCCATATGTGGCGGCGATTTTTCTGCCCGCGTTTGTGTTTTTGCACACGCTGATACCGGTGCGAATTCCTGACGGCGCACCTGCGAATCTGATTGTGATCACGATTGCTGCGATCGTCTTAGGAAAGACATTAGGTATTGGTGCGGTGCTCGCGCTGACGCGCAAGATGTCTAAAATTTCGATTTTTGAGGCGCTTGCCGTTGGCTTTGCGGCAGCCGCTGCGTTGACGGTTGCTTTGATTGGTGTTGATGCGACACTTGCTGATTCGATTTACGAGCAAGTTGTCGGGCTCGGTGTGCTTGGTGCAACTGCGATTGCTGTTGTGCTTGGCATTGTCGCTGGTCGCCTCGCAAAAGCCGAACGTCGCGAACTAGCTTGATTACAGATGAAAATTTTGGTGGTTGTTGCGCATCCTGATGATGTCGATTTTGGTGCGGGCGGCACAGTTGCGACCTGGGTCGCAGAAGGTAACGAAGTTGTTTACTGTTTAGTGACCGACGGCCAGGCGGGTGGCTCTGATAACACCGTGACGCGCGAACAAGTTGCGGCATTGCGTCGGCAAGAGCAAACTGCAGCGGCGAACATGCTTGGTGTTACAGAGTTGCACTGGCTCGGGTTTCCAGATGGTGCCGTTGTCGCCGACTTAAATTTGCGTCGCGAAATTAGCGCCGTAATACGCATTGTTAAGCCAGATCGAGTGTTGACTCAATCTGCCGAGCGAAATTACTCACGAATTTATGCCAGCCACCCTGATCATTTGGCAACTGGCGAAGCAACAATGTGTGCGATTTATCCTGACGCACGAAACGAGTTTGCGTTTCCCGAGTTGCTAAGTGAGCGTGGGCTCGAACCACACACGGTGCCCGAAACTTGGATTATGGCGGGCCCGAATCCAAAACACTTTGTCGATACGACAGACGTCTTAGATAAAAAGATTGAAGCGCTGCTGTGTCACCAGAGTCAGCACACTGACCCTGCGGGTTTGCCGGCGCGCATGCGTGGTTGGGGAGAAATGATCGCCAAGGCAGGTGGCTTGCCAGAGGGCCGAACCGCCGAGGCGTTTTTAGTCGTCGACACAAAGTAAAGAAAATCCAATACACTAAGAGTTTCATTCGCTGAAGGCTTCGCAAGAATTTTTCAGAGTTTGGGCGTTTAGCTCAGTTGGCTAGAGCATCTCCCTTACAAGGAGAGGGTCGGGGGTTCAAGTCCCTCAACGCCCACCAAACATCTCACTCCGAGGCTTCGAAGAAGTTCGGTTTGTTTCGGTTTCCGTTACGTCGCAGCCCACTATCTAAACTGACATAAACAAAGTTCGGGGGACAAAGTGGCGCAAAATTCGACGGGGCAATTGGCGGGGCAGCGGGCGTTTATTACTGGTGGCGCCAGTGGCGTTGGCGCAGAGATGGCACGTCGATTTACACGCGAAGGCGCAACTGTTGTAGTCGCCGATGTCAACGACACGCTCGGTAAACAAGTCGCGGTTGAAGTTGGCGGCGAATACGTTCATCTCGACGTAACCGATTCGCAAGCATGGCAAAAATTGATGCCCACATTCGAGCCGTTTGACATTGTTTGTCTAAACGCTGGTGTCTCGACGCATCAAAACGTGATCGGCAACATTTCGAATTATCCGTTAGAAAGAGTTGACAACGACGCGTACGAGCGCATCATGAGCATCAATGTTGACGGTGTCGTGTTTGGTGCGCGCTCGGTAATCCCAGGTATGGTTGCTCGCAAGAGTGGCCACATTTTGGTCACAGCATCGCTGGCTGGCATTATCGCCATTGCGCCAGACCCAATTTACGGATTAACCAAGCATGCGATGGTGGGTCTCGTGAAATCGCTTGGCCCCGCACTCGAGCCACACGGTGTTTGCATCAGCGCGTTATGCCCTGGCTTTTTAGACACGCCGTTGGTTAGTGAACTCGCGCGCGAATATGCAAAAACTTTCAGCATGGGTGTAATGGATGTTTCGGTCGCCGGTGATTTGGCGATGCGTGCACTGACCGAACGCATACCTGGTTCGCAATGGACGGTGATGGCAGGTCAACCGATTTCGCAATACATCCCGGCGCCGCCGTTTTCGTAAAGACCCTCGCGGTCAAATATTGCTAGCTGAGTCGCAGCAAGTGATTTTGCTCAGACAACTTAGCCATAATCGAATAAAAATCGCACTCATGCAAAAGTGACGTATACGGTTCGAGAACCGTGAACCCAATGCCCACTGCTTGCTCGCCGCTTGAAATCAAATTAATCACCTCGATTGGCAAGTCTGGCATCGTGCTCATTAGGTCGTCTCGAGAACGCTCGAGACTCTGTTTGAACTTTCGTCTGGTCGGCAAATGATTGCGAGATGCAATTAAACACTCGAGTCGAAAATCAAGCCACGTACGACGACTCGGTAGCAAACCCATAACGAAACTGTCATTTAAACCGCGATCAATACGTAGATCAGTTGCTGCTCGACGATTGCTTTCACGATTCACGTCTGACGAAAGATTAAGAAAGATCTGCATCGCATCGTCTGTTAGTGCTTCTTTGTCTTTGTAGAGGTTGTATAGCGATCCGTTGGTTACGCCAGCGCGCCGCACGATTCGAGAAATTGTTGCATTGGCAAAGCCGGTCTTAGCAACAACTTCGGCAACTGCATCTATAAGCGCTGAGCGAACTGGGTTTTCGGTCTCGGGCTCGACCCAATTTGGCGGAGGTGAGTCAATTGGAATCTTGACAGGCGTCGCTTTGGCAGCCGCGTCACGCAGGCCGTTGGCTATTGTCATCCAATTTGGGTTTGACTTCAAAACAAAAGTTCGTAGAGCCGTGCCGATTGATGCAGATAAACCGATAACAATCGTCGCATTAGCAATTGGGTCATTTGCATTTGCTAAACCAAACTCAGAAAACCAATTTGTAACGTCAGGAATCACTACTTCGCCGACAGTTTGATTGCGTCGGGAAATCACCAGAAATTCAGCACCCAGTTTGGCAATCTCATCTGGCGACTCGAGGTCTTTCGTGATCGCCTCAAGTGCACTTTCGGCAGAGATATTTGGCTTGTTGGCAATTTGTGGATGTTGTTGCCTAGTGAGCATAAATTCAACGCTTCGCTGCAGTCGCGCCTTGAAGGGTTGTCTGATAACTGATTGCCACAATTCAATGGCCATCTCGTCGGAGTCTTCGTAACGTCCGTAGATGGCGCCCGTTGTGAGACCAGACAACCTTGCTACTTCACCAATGCTGAGTTCGTCGAGCCCTTGGTCTGCTGCATTACGGAAGATCGCCCGAAGCACTTTTGTGGTATTTGCCCGCGCCCGTGCCGATGACGCCCGCCGGGGGATCACTGAAGGTGAAGGCATGATTATCTGCATTTTAAACCAACCGGGTGATTAATTGATTTGAAAAACCATCTTGACAATTTAAATATAGTCTCTATTCTTATTAAGAGTGGAATATATATTTAAGCATTTCAACATGGGGGGTTGGATATGTCAGGTGGCTTTTCTCGTGCGGGGCTCCTAACCAGCATCGCGTCAATAGTTTGCATGGTTTTTGGTGCTGTTGAGCCGGCTGGGGCTGCGGCCTCTGCGGTAACAGTGCTTAACAACACAACCATTTCGTCGAACGGCACCACGCTGAGTACGGGTGACTCGATCAATTTGGCAGTTTGCTTTCAGGGCGAGGTTGACCGTGCTTCGGGAAGCAGCAATGCGGATGTCAAGTTGGTGCTCAACTCACGAGCTTCAACTGGCATCTCGTGGAACGGTGCTCGCAGCAGTAACGGGGGAAGCAATAACTGTTTGACTTTCGCCTACACAGTTTTAAGTACTGACACTTCACAAACTTCTTTCGGACCATCATCGCTGACTCTGACTAACGCCGCAACATTGGATGTCACGGGTTACGACTTAGTTTCCGCAGCGTCGACTCCGTTATCTGGCAGCTTGTGCAGCGCTGGCGCATGCGGCGGGGCATCGGTGCCATTGTCAGTTGATGTGACAGCGCCGACTATCTCAAATCCTTCGCCAGCAGACGGGGCAGCCGAAGTTCTCAATACATCGAACTTGGTGATGACGACCAGTGAAGCAACGACGCCATATATAAGTGTGACTTCACGGTCGTGTGCTGGTGGCAATACAGCGACGGTTGTTGCTCAGCGAAATCACGATATTGCGGTCGGTGATTTGATTTATGCATCTCAAGTTGGCCCAAGTTATGACGCTGGTGTTGGTGGTAATACATATTTTCGCGTGACTGGGGTTGCTGGGCGAAATATTTCGTACGCGGTTAGTTGCGCCAACGAGTCAT
>BJFV01000051.1 GCA_014190055.1 Actinomycetes bacterium | reverse complement strand
TTTTAGAGTTTCAGCGACAAACGAAGTTGGCGCTGGCACTTGGTCAACTCAGAGTTCGCCGATTACGACAATTAGTGCTTTGGCTAACGACCCATTTTCGGGTGCTATTGCAATTACGGATGCAACCGGCAACTTAAATAGTTCGACACTCACAGCAACACGTGAAACCGGCGAACCAAATCATGGTGGATATGCACCATCGGCATCGATTTGGTACAAGTGGGTCGCAACCGAGGCCGGCACTTTGGTGCTGACGACCAGTGGCAGCGACTTTGACACAATTCTCGGCGCATATACGGGTGCAAGTGTTAATGCGTTGACGATGATTGCAGTCAACGACGACGCACCAGGCGAAACCGGTTTATGGAGTCGTGTCTCAATAACAGTGGGTGCAGGCAAAACGTATTTCGCAGCGATTGATGGTTACAGCGGCAAAAAAGGTGCGACTCGTTTCAACTGGACATTCACCCCAGCACCAACACCGCAAGCACCTGATGCGCCAAGAAGTGTTCGCGCAGGTGCAGGCAATGCGAGAGCGACTATCAACTGGTTGCCGCCGCTAAGCGATGGCTATTCAACAATCACCGAATACGAAGTCACATCTACGCCAGGTAGCAAGTCGTGTTCAACTACAGGCGCACTTTCTTGCGTCGTTCGTGGCCTAACGAATGGTGTTAGCTACACATTCACAGTGACGGCAACAAATGCAATTGGCACTTCAGTGCCGTCGAGTGCATCTGAGGCAATCGTGCCGTCAGCGGATAGTGACGCTGGTGTCGCAGCGTTGTCGTGGGGTCTTGACCGCATTGACCAACGCAGTCTGCCGCTCAATTCTCGCTACATCAGCAATTTTTCGGGTGCGGGTGTGAATGCATACGTCATCGATACTGGTGTTTTGTCGAGTCATAGTGAATTTGGCAGTCGCGTAGTTTCAGGTTTCAGTTCGGTTGCTGATGGGCGTGGCACTCAAGACTGCCATGGTCACGGCACGCATGTTGCTGGCACAATTGCCGGCTCAAATTATGGTGTCGCACCTTCAGCCAATGTTGTGCCTGTGCGGGTTCTTGACTGTGCAGGTTCGGGCTCGACTTCTGGAGTAATTGCGGGCATCGATTGGGTTGTCGCACATCACGAAGCTGGTGTGCCGGCGGTTGCAAACATGAGCCTTGGAGGCTCGCGTTCGGCGGCACTCGATCTTGCTGTGGCACGTGGCGTTGCTGACGGCATCGTGTTTGTTGTTGCAGCCGGAAACTCAAATGCGAATGCTTGTAATTACTCGCCAGCCGCTGAAGAGTCTGCGATAACAGTTGGTGCCTCAACTTCAACCGATACGCGAGCAAGTTATTCAAACTTTGGCTCGTGTGTCGATGTTTTTGCCCCAGGGTCAAACATCACCTCGGCGTGGTACACATCTACCACTGCCACAAATACTATTTCTGGCACATCAATGGCTTCACCTCATGTTGCGGGCGTTGCTGTGTTGG
Source organism: Actinomycetes bacterium (assembly GCA_014190055.1). Lineage (GTDB taxonomy): Bacteria > Actinomycetota > Acidimicrobiia > Acidimicrobiales > Ilumatobacteraceae > BACL27. The sequence goes on along the minus strand of BJFV01000051.1, from coordinate 6,076 downwards.
CATTGAGCGCTGATCCGACACTCTCAGTAAGTCGAGTCACGACTTGGATCACATCGACGGCGACTTCTGACGTGATCGCTGACCCAGCTGGTACTCCAAACAAAATTGTTTACTCGTTGCTTAGTTCAACACCTCCAGCTCAGGCAATCGCTTCACCGACGATCACACCTCCGTCTAGTGGCGGCGGTGGCGGCGGTGGCGGCGGCGGAGGAAGTAGTGGCGGTGGCGGCGGTGGCGGCGGCGGAGGTGGCGGTTCTGCACCGACTACGACTGTTCCTCCGACGACTGTTCCGCCAAGCACAGTTCCGCCGACGGCACCAGTTAACCAAGCGCCACCAGCAACATCGCCGTCGAATAATTCTGGCGGTTCGAACAACAACTCTGTTCGTCAGCCGAGCCTTGGTCAACCAATGCCTCCAATCGCGGAAAACACACCACGTATCTCAGCGCCGACCCGTGCAGTTGGCAATGCAGTTACTTTCAGAGTTACAGCCAGACCTGGTGCAACAGTAAATGTCTATCGCAATGGCATTTTGGTCAGTAGCGTGCCGTCGTCTGCTGCATCTGCATTGAAAGTTACTGACAATCCGACGGGAGAGAATTCATATCAAGTAGTCGTTGTCGAAAAAAATGGCAAGATTTCAATTTCTGAAAAATCTACAGTTGTTACGAAATCAAATTCAGTAGTTGGCAATGACTCGGGGTCAAAGAGTAGCCCTGTAGTTGTTCCGAAAAAAGCGACAAACAATAAGGTAGTTGCGCCCAAAAAGTCGACCCCACAATCAAAGGCTTCAACTGATAAAAGTTCCAAATAGTTGAATTTCGGTTTACACAACTAATCTCGGTCTTATGATCGAAACAAAACCGCCTGCGAACCTCGCAAAAACCTTGGCAGAACTAAAGCAGTCGGGATGGAAATCTCAAAGCGTTAAAGAAGAAATCCGCAAAAACACCGTTGCGCGCATCGCAGCCGATCAGCAGCTTTTTGCTGGTGTTCTGGGTTATGAAGAAACGGTTATGCCGCAACTTGAAAATGCTTTGTTGGCTGGTCACGACATTGTGTTTCTTGGTGAGCGGGGTCAGGCGAAAACTCGAATCATCAGATCGTTGGTTGATCTTTTAGACGAGTGGATGCCGATTGTCAGTGGCAGCGAAATCAACGATGACCCTTACGCGCCAGTTTCACGACAAGCGCGCGAGCTTGTCGCGAGTCATGGTGACGCAACACCAATTGATTGGGTACATCGATCTGCTCGCTACGGCGAGAAGCTTGCCACGCCAGATACTTCAATCGCTGATTTGATCGGCGAAGTTGACCCGATAAAGGTTGCCGAGGGTCGTTATCTGAGCGACGAACTTACTTTGCACTATGGCCTCGTGCCACGTTGCAACCGAGGCATCTTTGCAATCAATGAACTGCCAGATCTGTCAGAGCGAATTCAAGTTGGTCTACTCAATGTGCTCGAAGAAAGAGACATTCAAATTCGTGGCTACAAAATTCGCTTGCCTCTTGACATAATGCTCGTGGCATCGGCGAACCCAGATGACTACACCAACCGAGGTCGAATTATTACGCCGCTAAAAGATCGTTTTGGCAGTCAGATTCGAACTCACTATCCATTAGAGATAGCAACAGAGATAGAAGTCGTACGCCAAGAGTCGCGTAACGCCAGTGTTGGCGATGTGAAAGTGCGAATTCCAAACTTCATGGAAGAAATAATTGCCACAATCAGTCATTTGGCACGGGCGAGTACAAAGATCAATCAACGCAGCGGTGTAAGCGTGCGTCTGACTACAAGCAACCAAGAGTTGATGTGCGCAAACGCAATGCGGCGCGCGCTTAAAGCCAAAGAAACGGAGGTGGCGCCTCGAGTTTGTGATCTCGACGCATTGGCTGCTTCAACTGCCGGCAAAATTGAGATTGATGTAATCGACGATTCACGTGAGTCACAAGTTTTTGACCAACTCATACGTGGCGCCGTGCTTCAAGTTGCCAAGCAGCGAATTTCACCAGAGAACCTACGTCTAGTCACTGAAGAGTTTGTCGAGGGCAAGGTCGTGCAAACAGGTGAAGACATTGCCTCGAGCGACTATGTTGCATTGCTCAAAACGATGCCTGGTTTGCGCGCGGTCGTCGCAAATTTGGTCGATGGCGACGAATCAGCAGCGGTGGTTGCTAGCGCTATTGAGTTTGTGCTCGAAGGCCTGCATCTTTCAAAGCGATTAAACAAAGATGCCAAAGCGGGTAAAGCGATTTATCGCTCAAAAACTGTTTAGGTTCGCGGTTGCTTGCCGCACCTACCTGGCGAGTTAATTTGCCAATTAATCAACCAAGAAATGGTTGTCGAGTCCAGATTTCGCTGGTGTCGTTGCGTTCAGCAATAACAGGGCGTCCTGAGAGAATTGAAACCTCAATTGCGTTGTTGAAGCCATGCAGTTTTAGCGCGCCGTGGCGAGTTGCCGACACACCTTCTGGTAATTCTTCAATGTGTTCTGTGGGTATGAGTACACCCAGATTTGCTGACTCGTCGCAAAGTCGTGCCGCCAAGTTTGGCGCACTGCCGATGTAATCGTCGCCTTCAAACAGCATTGTGTCACCCGTATCGATGCCAATTCTCAGTTGTAGAGGTGCGCAGGCCGTCTCGGCTCGTCTGGCTAGCTCGAGAGCAAATGTGATGCCATCAATTTGTTCTACAGCGACAGCCATCAAACCATCGCCGAGGTATTTATCGATGCGCACGCCACGTTCTGAAGCGACCGCTCGCGCGACTGCTCGAAACTCGCCAAGAAGTTTTGTTGCTCGGCGATCGCCATTTGTCTCGGTGAAGTTCGTGAAGCCAGACAAATCAACGAATATAAAGGTTCTAGGAAAGCGCATTGCGATTATCAGTCTACGGACAGTCGTACTATCGTGCGCTTATGCCAAGTCGGTTCAATTATTCGCGCTGGGACGGAACGCAGCAAGGTTTTGAATTTGACGCACAAAGTTTGATCGACGAGTTGACCGATGATTTAGTTCATCACGGCGATGTAAATGCGGCGTTGCGCAGAATGATGCAGGAAGGCATGCGCAATGCGCGCGGCGAAAATTTAATGGGTCTTCGTGAAATGATGCAGAAGTTGCGTGATAAGCGCAACGAGATAAAAGATCGCGGCGATCTTGGTGGCGTCTACAAAGAAATTGCTGACGAGCTTGACGACTTGGTTGACGAAGAACGACACGCCATTGATCAAGCGCTAAAAGATGCGGTCAGGTCTGGAGACGAGCGTCGAAGCGCATTGGCAAAAGAATCTGCAGAACAAAAGAACTTTCGGCTCGACATGTTGCCCGAAGATCTCGCCGGCAAGATCAGCGAACTTGAGCATTATGACTTTCAGTCGCAGCAAGCCCAGCAGCGATTTGAGGCATTGCTAGAAAAACTTCGCAATCAGTTGATGCAGCAATATCTAGATCAGGCATCAAGTGCAGTCGAGAAGATGACGCCTGAAGAAATGCAACGCACCAAAGACATGATGGCGGCACTTAACGAAATGATCAATCGTCGCGAACGCGGCGAAGACCCCGAGTTTGAAAAGTTCATGGAGAACTTTGGTGACTTCTTTCCGGAGAATCCGCAAAGTCTGGATGAACTTCTCGAGATCATGGCAAAGCGAATGGCGAATGCTCAAGCGATGCTCAATTCGATGACGCCAGAACAGCGCGAACAGATGCGCCAACTGAGCGAAAAACTTCTTGAAGATATGGATTTACGCTGGCAAATGACCGAGTTGGCGCAAAAGCTTCAGACCATGTTTCCGCAACAGGGATGGGGTTCGAAACAAGATTTCACAGGTGAAGACCCGATGGGGTTTGGTCAAGCAATGCGCTCGATGCAAGAACTGGGCGATCTCGATCAGCTCGACAATTTGCTGCGCAATGCATCCTCTCCGTCGGCATTAGCCGAGGCTGATTTAGATCGAGTTAGCGAACTGCTTGGTGAAGATGTCGCAAAATCTCTGCAACGTATGTCTGAGATAACAAAGAAACTCAAAGATGCGGGGCTCATTGATCAAACAGAGGGCAAGCTAGAGATGACCCCACGAGGTTTACGCAAAATCGGCGAGAAAGCGTTGCGCGATGTGTTCGGGGCACTAGATAAAGATCGTCTTGGCCAACACCAAGTAGAGCGAATAGGTGTCGGACATGAGCGAACTTACGACACCAAACCTTATGAATATGGTGATCCTTTTCAGTTAGACCTTCAGCAGACCTTGCGCAACGCCTTAAAGCGCCAAGGTTCAGTTGTGCCAGTGCAGTTGATAGCCGAAGATTTTGAAATTGAACAGACCGAGCATCTAACTCGGTCATCAACGGTACTGATGCTCGACCTCTCACTGTCGATGCCGATGAGAGACTATTTCTTGCCAGCAAAAAAAGTTGCTATGGCTTTGCACTCGTTAATGAGTTCGCAGTTTCCGCGCGACTTTTTGGGCATTGTCGGTTTTAGTGAGACAGCAAGGGTGTTGAAACCGCATCAATTACCCGAGGTTTCATGGGACTTTGTTTATGGCACGAACATGCAGCACGGGTTTATGTTGGCTCGTGAAATGTTGTCCCGACAGAGCGGCACAAAGCAGATAATCATGATCACCGACGGCGAGCCGACGGCTCATATTTCGCAGTCTGGAGATGTCTTTTTTAATTATCCACCCGTGCGCGAAACTATCGAGGCGACATTGCGTGAGGTAATGCGAGCGACCCGCGAAGGCATACGGATAAACACTTTTATGCTTGATGCGTCGCGCGCGCTGCAGTCGTTTATTGAGCAACTGACGGCGATAAATAAAGGTCGTGCGTTTTTCACGAGCCCAGAAAATTTAGGTGAGTATGTGCTCGTCGACTTCATCGAACATAAGCGTCAACTTTCTCGGTTGGGTGGGGTTCGGCGCGCAGGTTGAGCAGTATTTGCATTTTTTGTTAAAGTTTGGCAGAATGACACGGTTGTAGTTACACCATTGTTGGGTGCTTGTGCATCGGGCAGTGTTTATTGGGAGGGTTTCAAAATTGGAAGATCGCATGCACATACCGGTGAATAGTGAGCGTGCATGGCAAGATCAGGCAAATTGCCTCGGTGTAGACCCAGACCTTTTCTTTCCAGAACGCGGCGCCTCAACCCGTGAGGCCAAAGAAGTTTGTCGTGGCTGTGTTGTTAAAAACGACTGCCTTGAATACGCCTTAGAAAATGGCGAAAAGTTCGGTATTTGGGGTGGGCTCTCAGAACGAGAACGACGTCGCCTTCGCCGTCAGCGCGCGCAGAGCAATCGCAATATCGCTAGCGCTTAAGCGCATCAATTTAGATTTTGTAGTGCGCGGTTGCGCGTCGCCAAACACCATTCGATTGTTTTTTCTTTACTCAAGTCGAGTTCAGTCCAACGCGATTTAGATATCTGAGTAAGCACTCGCGCAGGCACCAGACCAACGAGTTCGGCACGCGAAATTTCTGCTCGCTTTGCCACCTCATCGAAGACAAAGTCTGGCCCCGCTACATCGGGGCTAATCAGGTTCATACTGACCTGAATCTCGCTGCCTAATTGAAGGCCTAATGTACGCACCTGAGGGCTTCTAATCTCACGTGCAATACGCCTGCCGTCTTCGATAGTCGAGTTTTTTAACCAGATGTTGTAGGCAACTAAAACTTGTCGTGCACCAACGCATATTGCGCCGGCTGTCGGGTGTGCTTGGTTTGGCCCAAAGTCTGGGGTTAAGTCGATAAATGCTCGCTTGCGAATTTCGGGTAAATCACGCTCCGGTCCGTAAACAAAACTCGGTATTTTTAATTCACTTGCTGCAAATTCGGCGAATTCGTTTCGTGCCTGAATCGCTTGTTCAATCGTTGAATTTTCAAGCGGAACGAATGGAACAACATCAATGATGCCAATTCGTGGATGCACACCAACGTGCTGACGAAGGTCAAACTGCGCAGCGCTCAGTTCTGTGAGTTGTCGTGCCGCTTTTGTAGTAGCGAGCGTAAACACACTTCGGTGATGGTGATAGTCGCTGTGAATATCGAGCACATCATGGCCAATCTGGCTACGA
>BJFV01000050.1 GCA_014190055.1 Actinomycetes bacterium | reverse complement strand
TTCTTGCGACCACGATGCCAGTTGGCCCTGTGATTGTTTGTAATGGTCCTGGCACGCGTGCCATCGGCATGAACTCGGGTGTCAATGTTTTGGGTCAAGGTAATCGCGCCAACTTAACGATCGGTCGCGCTTTGCAACTCACAATCCGCAATGTCGGCGGTGGACGACCTGGCGAAGTTGATCGCGCCGCGCACGGTAACCCAGGCAAATTGAGTTTCTGCTTCGCCGAAGACGAAGTCGGTTCGCCTTTCAGTTCGCTTTCAGTTTCACGCGGGTTCGATGCTTCGCAAAATACAGTCACGGTCTTCACTGGCGAAGGCCCGCGTTGTGTTGTCGATCAACTTGCGCGCGACCCAGAGCAACTCGCGCAAACTCTCGCTGCGTGTTTGCGAACAGTTCATCACCCGAAGTTGCCGTTTGGATTTGATGCAATGTTGATTCTTGGTCCCGAACACGCTCGCGTTTTCGCACAAGCCAACTGGGGTCGCGAGCGCGTGCTGCAAGAAATCAATGACCGTTTACAGATGCCTGGCAACGAGATTGTTCGCGGCGCAGGCGGAATGGCCGAAGGTGTTCAAGAAGCGTTCAAAGATGCAACCCTGCCAAAATTTCGCCCAGGCGGATTACTCCTCGTGCACGCAGGTGGCCCCGCAGGTCTCTTCAGTGCCATAGTCGGCGGCTGGGTCAACGGCGCCTCCGGCAGCGACCCAGTGACTAGGTTGGTGACTGCATGACAAGTCGAGTGGTTCTTGATCCGACCAGCGAAAAGAAACTGACTTCGCGCGAACTTCTTGCGCGCCCGAGCACAATCGTCGGTCAAACAATTGGTTTGCTCGACATTTCAAAAGCGCGTGGTGATGTTTTTCTAAATCAACTCGAGTCGCGACTTACAACTGCCGGAGCAAAAGTCTTGCGCTTTCGCAAGCCAACCTTTGCCAAACCTGCACCCGTCGACTTGCGCCATGAAATTGCCACAAAGTGCACACTCGTAATTGAAGCTCTCGCCGATTGAGGCAGTTGCACGTCGTGCAGTGTGCACGACATAGCCGATCTTGAAACTCGCGGTGTGCCCGCGATGTTTATCGCCTCGGATGTTTTCGTTCAAGCAGCCGAATCACAAGCAAACGCTCTCGGCTTTCCTACAGTGCAACGAGTGTTCGTGCCGCACCCAATTCAAGATCGCACCGACGACGAGATGCGCGCAATTGCCGATTCGGCGTACGACTCAATCGTCGCCGCGATAACGAACGCTAAATAGTTAATCCCAGGCGTCGTCTGGGTTGTATGGTCGCGCACGTTTTGGTGCGCTGTCACGCTTCCAAACCAAAACTCGTCGCCTGAAATAACAAACCTCGTCGCCCGCCTGGTTGAAACCTTTAGTCTCAACAGTCACAACACCGCGATCAGGCTTTGAAGACGAGGGCTTTACATCGAGCACACGGGTTTCGGCATGAATTGTGTCGCCGTGAAAGGTCGGGTGCTTATGTTGCAGCGTTTCAATTTCAAGATTTGCAATTGCCGAACCACTTACATCTGGCACGCTCATGCCAAGCACCAGTGAATAAACCAAATTTCCGACAACGACATTGCGACCTTGCACACTTTGCTCAGCGAACCAATCGTTTGTATGTAACGGATGATGATTCATTGTGATCATGCAAAACAAATGATCGTCAGCCTCGGTAATCGTCTTGCCGGGCCAATGACGATAAACATCGCCAACTACGAAATCTTCGAGGTATCTACCGAAAGGTCGCTCGTGAATTGCCACGACCTACACGCTAATTGCCGGGGCGACGATCTTCGCGCGACTCTTTCCGCGAATCTCTAATCGTTGGTGTTACGGGCAATTCATCAGTATCAGCGAGACCATATCGCGGATCATATTTCGGCAAAGGTATTTCTCGCGTTCTGTCAGTTGTCGCATTTCGCTCGGCCCACTCATAGCGACTAGTTCGAGTCTTGTTACCCGCGACTGCATATCGCTGTAGAGACTTCAACTCGCCGGCTTGCTGCAATGCAAACTTTCCAAAACGCAACGACAAATAGCAAACTCCACCGACAAGCATCGGTAGCCAAAACTGAACCAATCGATAACTCAAGACGCTGACGGTTGCCGTTGTCGTCGTCAAACCGAAGCCAACAAGTGACGGAATATAAATACCCTCAACGATGCCAAGACCGCCAGGCGTAATCGGTATCGACGCAAAAACATTTGCCAGACAAAATGAAATGACTAAACCAATGACATCAACCGAGCCGTTGAAAGCACGGATGAATACAAACAGAGCCGCAATATCCAATCCCCAATTCAGCAACGACCACATCGTCACTCTTCGCAGCAACCCTGGTTCGTTAGCGAGGCCTCGCAATCGATCACCAAGATGAACCGCAACTTCGCCAGCCTTGTCTGGGTCAAAACGAAATCGCTTCGCCAGAGATCGTGTCACACGTTCAGCACGACCTTCGTGGTCAATCAGCCCGAGCACGATGCCACCAGCCAACAACATCACAATTACGCCAAAGATTGCCGCCGTGCCGTAAAACGCGTTTACGCCCCGACCCGGAATCGAAACAATCAGCGCCACCCACAAAATCAGATTCAACACAACCGCAGATCCGACCCCAGCAGTCGCCAATGCAAACCCCGCATCACGTCCGTTCGCCCCCGCCAAAGTCATCAATCGAAAGCCCAAGGCATTGCTCGCCGCCGAACCACCAGGCACCAAACTGCCGAGTGACCGAGTTGACAATTGAATTCGAAACAAGGTCAGCACATTTACTTTTTCGGCATCTTGCCCAAGTGCGACATGCGTCAACATCGAATAGCAAAAAAGTGCCGCAAACTCAAGGGCGATGCCAATCAAAAGCCACGAAGTTTGAACCTCACCAAGTTTGCTTAACGCATCGCCAAAACCCGGCACGATCGGCAAGATAAACAACCAGAAAACCAAAAGGAAAATCGGCCATTTCGCCCATCGAAACGTCGAACGCAGGCCGCTAGATCTGCGTCGCTTGGGGGCGCCGTTCATCTGCCCATATTACGGCTTGGTAGTGACAATTTCGGTGCACTTAAGTAGCGTTTAGCGCTATGTCAGGTTCTACGAGCAGCGCAGATCTCGTCACCGCCGCGCGGACAATTGAGCTCGCCGATGCGATAGTCGGTAAAGGTGTGCGCACTCTCGCCGCAACTGGTGGTCCAGATGCACAACAAGTTCTCGCCTATGACCTCGCACATGCCGGTGCCGCAGTTGAAACTGCACGCTCAATGCTCGACTACGGCGCAAAAGGCGAACTCGAAGCAAAACTAACTTGCGCTTTTGTCGCCGACATGGTGCACGATTTGGTAACGCGTCTTGTTGGTCGCGAAAAACTTTGGGGCGTCGATCCATCAACGCTTGCCGAATCGCACGACTTCGTTCAAAAATATCGCGATCCAGAATTTTTGTCGTCGCTAGCTACTACTCCGGGTCAGCGACATCTAGATAGCGATTACGAAATGGTGCAAGACACTTTTCGAAGTTTCGCCAGCAAAGTAATTGCACCGCACGCCGAACATGTTCACCGCGAAAATCTTGATGTACCCGAAGAAATAATTTCAGGCCTCGCCGATATCGGCGCGTTCGGTCTTTCAATCCCAAGTGAATACGGCGGCTTCAGTGAAGGCGGTGACGGCGAATACATGGCAAGTTGCATTGCAACAGAAGAACTCTCGCGCGCATCACTTGGCATCGGTGGTTCGTTAATCACTCGCCCCGAAATTCTCACTCGCGCACTCGTCAAGGGTGGCACCGAGGCACAAAAACACGAGTGGCTTCCAAAACTTGCATCAGCCGAAGTGATGGCTGCAGTCGCCGTTACCGAACCCGACTACGGCAGCGATGTTGCGTCGATCAAAACGACGGCGGTTGCCGCACAACAAGATGGCAAAGACGGCTACATCATCAACGGCGTAAAAACTTGGTGCACATTCGCTGCTCGAGCCAATGTGTTGATGCTTCTCGCGCGCACTGATCCAGATCGCTCAAAGTCGCATAAAGGACTAAGCGTGCTGATCGTGCCAAAGCCCCGCGGCGAAGCCCATGGTTTCGTTTTCACACAGCCTGGCGGCGGAAAAATGGAAGGCCGCCCGATCGACACAATTGGTTATCGCGGCATGCACTCATATGAAATTGCGATTGAAAATTGGTGGGTGCCAGCCGACCACTTGATCGGTGAAACGGAAGGTCTCGGCAAAGGCTTCTACTACCAAATGGAAGGTTTTGAAAACGGACGTTTGCAAACCGCTGCACGTGCTGTTGGCGTGATGCAGGCTGCATACGAAGCCGCATGTGATTATGCGCAAAACCGAAAATCATTCGGCAAAAATATTGCTGAATACCAAATCATCCAGGCGAAACTTGGCCGTATGGCAGTCATCATTCAAGGCGCGCGCCAATTCAGTTATGCAGTTGCCAAACTCATGGGCAAAGGTCAAGGCGCAATGGAAGCCAGCATGGTCAAGGCCTATGTTTGCAAAGCAGCCGAATGGGTTACTCGTGAAGCAATGCAAATTCACGGCGGTTACGGCTACGCCGAAGAATATTCAGTAAGTCGTTTGTTCGTTGATGCTCGAGTGCTGAGCATTTTTGAAGGCGCGGACGAAACGCTTTGCCTGAAAGTTATTGCACGACGTCTTGTCGAAACTGCAAAATAACTAGCCGCAAAAAATCAACTTACGAAGTGCACGAGTTCGTGCAGACTCTCGATTCTTTCGCAATCTTTATCAAGATGAAACCCAAACGGATCTAGCAACAACGGATGCAATCCCGCATTTTGAGCGCCACCCACATCGTTCACAAACGAGTCGCCAATGTAGGCAATTCGTTCTCGCGGCACATTCATCACAGCGATTGCTTCGTCAAAAATTTGCGGCTCTGGTTTTGCAACACCGACAACATGCGAGTCAGTGACGATCAAAACCGGCACACCTGAACCCTCGCCAACTTGGCAAACATTTTCGTTAGCCAAAGTGCGTTCAATCTGACCGCTCGCATTCGACACAATGCCGATTCTCATGCCCAACAAGTGAAGCCGCCACAAGCCCGCAACAGATTCGTGCAGCGGAAACCGCCACAAAAACGCCGAGAAAACCTTGAGCAAAGCCTCAGCAGCCTTGTCAATTTTGTTTGCCGGCACGCCAGCTTCGCGTGCGTATGCCTGTCGATATGAGATCCATGAGATCTGGTCAATCGAACCCGCCGCTTGCGATGCAGTGGCTTCATCAATCGCCGCCATTCCCGCATAGTGACAACGCACCAGCGCACCGAGTTTTGTCGTGCCCCCAAATGGCTCAAGCACCATGCCAGTTGTCAACGGGTCGGGCACTACGAATACTCCACCTGCATCAAACAGCAGCGCATCAAAACGTTTAGACATAAAGGCTTAAACCGCGATCTACGAAGACTTCTACAACTGCAAAACTATTTGCTGCGTGTCAAACCAGCGCGGCTACCGCGCGAAATAAATTTCAAAGCCATTTTGCGGCTCGCTTCGTCAATCATTTCGTCGCCAAACATAACGGCACCCTTGCCTTCACCTTCGGTTGCCGAAGAGTAAGCATCCAAAATTGCCCAAGCACGATCAAACTGCTCTTGAGTCGGCGAGAAAACTTCGTTCAAAATTGCAACTTGATCTGGATGCAACGCCCACTTGCCGTCATAACCAAGTGTTCTAGTGCGTTGGCAATAATTCTTGAAACCCTCAGAGTCTCTTATATATAGGTACGGTCCATCGATTACTTGCAAACCATTGGCTCGACCCGCCATCAAGATTTTTGAAAACACATAATGAAAATGGTCGCCAGGATATTCGGCGATCTGCACTCCACCTGTCAGTACCGGCATCTCCATGCTCGCGGCGAAGTCGGCTGGTCCAAAAATAATCGTCTCAAGTCGCGAACTTGCCGCACAAATTTCTTCAACGTTGATCAAACCGCGCGCAGTTTCGATCTGTGCTTCAATGCCAATATGGCCGATCGGCAAGCCATTAGCGATTTCAACTTGGCGCAACAATAAATCTGTCGCCACGATCTGCGCGGCAGTTTCAACTTTTGGCAACATAATTTCATCGAGCCGCTCGCCTGCACCGGCGACAACTTCGATGATGTCGAAAGCCGTCCACTTCGTGCTCCAGTCGTTGACACGCACGCACATAACTTTGTCGCCCCAATCTTGTGTGCGAATTGCAGTCGCAATTTTTGCGCGAGACGATTCTTTTTCTTTTGGCGCTACGGCATCTTCAAGATCTAAAAAGACCATGTCGGCAGCGATGCCTGGGCCTTTGCCCATCATTTTTTCTGAAGATCCTGGAATAGATAAACAAGAGCGACGGGGCAGGTCTCGTGAGCGTGCTGACATGCTTAAAATCCTACATCGCGCACGTTTACATCGCGCTGTGGCGCAGCAACTCAGTCGTGGGTGGGCACTCGGCAACAAGCGGTTGCGACATGTCGTCGCTGATGCCATCTTTAGAAATCACTCGCGAAAACAAACTCAACGACATGAGATCAACTTCGTTTACAGCATCACCACTTGTCATCGCCGACCACAAAGGCGCGGGCAATCGAGTGCCACATGCCGCAACGCACCACACAGGTTTTTGCAAGCAGTATCCGAGAGCAGCAACTGCATGACTACCAGCACTACACAAAACTTCTGTTGGCCCAGCAGCCAAAGCTTCAACAATCAAAACATCGCAACTACCAACAACCCGAGAGAGTTCTTCGAATTGCACGAGAGTCGCGTCAACATCCATCGATATAAGTCGCTCAACAGCGGCATCACCATCGCCATTGCTCTCAACTACAAATAGTTTCACATCGCCACGCGACGCCAACGCGTTCAACACTGTTGTCGGCCAACCGACTACACACACAACAGCATCTTGCGGCACAGCGTCACGCAAACTTTTTATCGTTGAATCATTTTTGATTTCTTTTTCGCAGTCACTCATTGCCACAAACGGGTCAAGAGCACCAAGCACATGACTGCACAACCACCACAGTGGCCCACATGTCGGGTGTCGTTGCACGATTCGTCGCGCTGCCAACACAATGCCAGCAGGTTCGTGACCTAGGCCACTCAACGCCGCTGCCGTCTCTCGCACCAACGAAACTGGGTCTGCACCGCGCGCCCGCGCCACATATCGCAAATGCTCAATCGGGTGCATTTCCAAAACGCTACCCCCGACTTGCTACGGTCTTTGCTGATGATTATTTCACCGAATCTCGACACCCAGCTTCAGCCACTCAACGGCGACGCCCGCCCACTCGAAGAATGGTTGACGACATTTCATTTGGTTTCGATCGTGCTTGATCCGTTCACCAATGAAAGTGCCTGGATTCTGCCAACTGCTGTTCGCATCTTGCGACAATTTGGTGGCGCATCGGTTCGCACCAATTTTGTCGTCACGGCAACCGCACAAGAGACTCGCGAATTTCTCGGACCACACGCCGACGAGTTTCTAGTTTTCAGTGATCCATCGCGAACATTCGTCAAACAACTTGCGCTAACTGAACTGCCGGCGTTCGTTTACATCCAAATCGATGGCACCGTGCCAGTT
>BJFV01000049.1:5956-7936 GCA_014190055.1 Actinomycetes bacterium | reverse complement strand
AATAAGTTTTCTCGCGGTGAAACTCGGTGTCGATTGCATAACGAGAACCGCCTAAAACACTGTCAATTACATCATCAAGCGTCTTCTCTGAGTCAACCCACTCAAAACTCACTCGGGATTACCGCCAAAGACGACTTCGTTGCCTGCACTTACCCACCCCAAAGTTCCACCTGCGATATTTACAACGTCACTCATGCCGTTGTCGACGCAAAATTCGCATGCTTGCATACTTCGACCGCCGCTGCGACAAATCATGTAGATCGTCCCGCCTGGTAACTCAGATAAACGGCTTGAAAATTCGCTTAACGGAATATTTATCGCACCAGCAACATGCCCTGACTCATACTCATCAATTTCGCGAACATCGACCAAGTAGATGCCCTGACTATGGATTGACATGAATTCAGCAATTGAAATCTCAGAAATACTCACTTGAATATCTTACGTCTCAGTTGGTTTTAGGCTGAGGTTTAAGTTGGTTCGGCTCATTGACGTTTAGCAAAATATCGCTTGAAACGTCTACAAACTCAAACTTTAATTTCTCAACGACTCGATGAATGGCACGCTCACCCGACATAAATTCGCTCTCAATCGCATCGTAAGTTGAGTGTCGCCATGTGCTGCAAAGCCATTGCGGAGTATCCGTGCGCGCAACCAACACTTCGACGCCAGGTGCAAGGTTGCTCAATCTTCGACATGTATCTTCGTCGATAAATGGCACATCGCAAGGCAGCGTCATAAGACGCTCGGTCTGGCACGCATGCAATGCAGTTAACAAGGCGCCAAGAGGGCCTGACTCTGGGTAGATGTCTTCGTGGAAGTCAACACCCCATCGACGAGCATCGTTGCTGTCTCCACCGATGAGTGAAATATTTATAAAGCCTGCTCGCTTTAATGTCTCGATTATAAGCAAGCCAAATTCGTGGTCATTAATCTTCGCTTTGATCTTCGGACTTCCGAACCGACTACTTTTGCCGCCGGCGTAAATCGCAACACTTGTATCGGTACCAACCTTCATCGCAACAGATGGTTTGCTTCCCCGCTCGGGTCGCATTGAATCAAAAACTGTTCACATCGAACGGCTTCCGAAGTTTCGCCAATTATCCGTGCGTGTTTGGCGAGACCGGCAAGACATCTAAGAAAACCTCGATTTGATTCGAACCGCCACCGCACAAATCCAGAACCTCGCCAAGAGTTGGCTCGCAAACTGTCAAGCCCCCGGTGATAGCCAACTCGGTATGCCATGTATGCATCTATGCCTGATGCACTTAAGTCTCCAATTGAAGCCCAACCAGCTAAAAATGTCGGATACTTCGCAACTACTGCGCAAACTGCATCTCGTCGCTTGTCAAGCTCGACGCCGAGAGCGTCACTTAGCAATTTGATTGCCTCTGGGTCATAGTTTGGCAGCTGAGTTTCGGGTGGGCCCGCTGGAGAAAGATTTACTGGTTGATTAGTCATACTCCTGCCACACTAGATGCATGGACTTGTTCACCCTCGACTCTGAAAGCGCAAAGAACCTTGGGCTCGGCACAATTGCGTTCAGCGTTGTCGGGCTACTTCTCGTGCTCAAGTTCGTTAAGTCACTAGTTTCGAAGATTTTACTTTTAGCGGTATTCGGGGTCTTGGCGTACTTCTCGTTTACGCAAAGAGATGCATTGTCAATCTGTATAGCAAAAATCGAAAGTGCAGCCCCGAGCGATCTTTCGTCAACATCATGCAGTTTTTTTGGGCAAGATATTTCATTGAAGAGCATCTCAAAATGAGCAAACGACAGATCGAAAGCGTCCTGAGTCAACTTGACGCATCGCCGACACCACGTCATTTGGTTAACTATTTAACTTCAAAACTTTTGCAAGCGAATTTCGTCGACTACTCAACAAAAGAATTGCAAAATACCGAATTGGGTTTCATAGCACGAGCCGGGTCGCTCATCGCATGGAAGAAAGGCAAACAGACTGCTCGAAATGGTTTCCGCAT
>BJFV01000049.1:3013-5367 GCA_014190055.1 Actinomycetes bacterium | reverse complement strand
CATTCTCTGGAACAAATAGCCGCTGTTCAAGGCATCTCGCGAGTTGGGTTTCTCGAGACACTGTCTAAGTCGTCGTGTATTTCTGCAGACAACGCTCACGCAGTGCATCACAATTATCCAGAGCGACACGATCTTTCACACGGACCCATCATCAATATGGGGCCGGCTTTGAAGTTGAACTCAAATCAGCGATATGCAACATCATCGACTTCTGCCGCGATGTTTATATCCGCCTGTTCAAAAGCCAAAGTTAAACATCAAGTTTTCGTCTCTCGCAACAACATGCCTTGCGGTTCAACAATTGGTCCGATTACGGCGACACGATTAGGCATTGACACAGCGGACGTTGGCGTACCTCAACTCTCAATGCATTCGGCCAGAGAAGTCTGCGGAGTCAGCGATCTGACCTCTTTGCAACTCGCTCTTAAGGCTTACTTCAACTAGTTTGACCAGCCTTTTGTTTGGCTTGGTCGAACACGATTTGCAACGCTTCGCTCAACGCAGCAGTTAAGTCGGTGGTCGCCGTGCGCGGCAAGCGACCCGAATCTGACTGGGGTGGAAAAATAGGTTTTCCTACTACAACCGAGCACTTTTTCGGAAGAATTTTTTTCGAACCCTTTGGCATGACACCCTCGGTGCCACCAAAACCAACCGGAACAATTGGCACTCCAGACTTAATTGACAAGTAGGCAGCACCGTCAAACAATGGATGAATTTTTGGACCCGACTGTCGGGTACCTTCCGGAAACATCACCAGCGGTTCACCGAGCGACAAAACTGCAAGACACCGCTTCAAGGCTTCGAGGTCGGCAGTACCTCGGGTAACCGGAAAGCCCCCAAGTGCTGACAGCACTGCGCCTACCGGTTTGACTTTCCAAAGTGAGTCTTTACCCATGAAGCGAAGTCGACGCTTGGTAACCACACTCACAATCGGCGTGTCAACGTTAGATCTGTGAATCGGCGCAAGAATGAACGCACCCGACTGCGGTATGTTCTCTCGACCGTACACCCCCAATCGAAAATAGATGCGACAGAAAACTTTAATTAATGACCGAATCAGCCAATAAAAAACGCGACTCGCAATACCTTGACCAACTAAAAACGTCTGAACTTGTGTCAATTTGATACTCGCTTATTTAGTCGTTGCGCATCGACAAGTCGCTCGATATGGTCGACAACTTCATCGACTGGAATGTCACTTGTATCTACCGTGACCGAGTCGGATGTTTTCATCAACGGACTATCGGATCGTGAAGAGTCACGTTGATCGCGTTCTGCTATTTCTGCGGCAATAAGTTCTACGTCACCACCAGATTGGGCGACACGACGTTTTGCTCTGACCATGGGAGATGCCGTTAAATAAACTTTCAGTGTCGCATCAGGAAACACAACCGAACCAATATCTCGTCCTTCCACCACACCGCCACCGTGCTCGCTAACCCACTGTCTTTGGCGACCACGTAGTTCAGTTCTCACCAACGAATTTGTTGCGACAACGCTCACAGCGCGAGTGACTTCTTGACCGCGAATTGCTTGAGTCGCATCAACGCCATCGATAATGATTGAGTCATCGTCGATATGCATTACGCATTGCGATGCAATTTCGGCAATTGCCGATTCTGCTGAGAGGTCAAGATTTCGGTTTAAAGCTGCGAAAGTAACCGCGCGATACATCGCGCCCGTGTCGAGATACCGAAGGTTGAGTTTCTTTGCCAGTGCTTTAGCGATTGTCGACTTTCCTGCGCCCGCTGGCCCGTCAATTGCGACAACGATCATCGCGGATTTGCTGTTGGGCGTGACATCTACCAACTCGTATCTTGCGCACGACCTTCGTCGTAACCCGATGCACTTTGCACACCAACTACGGCACGATCATGAAACTCACGAATAGTAGAGGCTCCGGCGTAAGTGCACGACGAACGAACACCAGCGATGATCTGGTCGATTATGTCTTCAACACTTGGTCGTTGCGCGTCTAAATACATTCGCGACGAGCTAATGCCCTCTTCAAACAATTCTTTTCGTGCCCGCTCGAAGGCACTCTCAGATCGAGTTCGATTTCGAACAGCACGATTAGATGCCATGCCGAAACTTTCTTTGTACAGACGACCGTTTGTGTCGCGCAGAGTGTCAGCGGCAGACTCGTAAGTGCCAGCTAACAGCGAACCGAACATTACGTTTGAGGCTCCGGCGGCTAATCCGAGGGCTACATCGCGCGGATATCGAACTCCACCGTCTGCCCAAACATGCTTACCGAGGTCTGCGGCGACTCTCGCGCACTCTAATACTGCTGAAAATTGAGGACGACCAACGCCCGTCATCATTCGGGTCGTGCACATTGCACCTGGTCCAAC
>BJFV01000049.1:0-2215 GCA_014190055.1 Actinomycetes bacterium | reverse complement strand
TCGAGATTTAACTCCCGAAAGACTTGGCACCATGAATACGTCGCTATAAGTCAGGTCAAACGCTGGCGAGTCATTCAAAAATCGCATCAGTAGTCCTCCGAGTGGGGCTTTTTTGAAGCCTCCATAGGCTACGCCCTATGGATATAAATGGTGCGAATCCCCCTTTGCTGATGGTGCACGGATGGGGCGGCTCGCATCAAGAAACTTGGCAAAACACAGGTGTCGAACAATTGATTAATGACGCGGGCACCACCGTCATCGGCGTCGATCTTTTGGGTCACGGGACTTCTGAAAAGCCCCACGATCCGAGCAACTACGCAGACATTTCGGCACCCATTCGAAAGGCCATAGGTGCGCGGTCAACTGGCGTTGACGCAGTCGGGTTCTCTCTTGGCGCTATCGCGCTTCTCGATGCCGCGTTGCATAATCCGAAATACTTTCGAAAGTTGATGCTCGTTGGCATCGGCAACGGACTTCTTGAGCCCCATAAGCCAGATGAAACAGAGCGAATCATTGCCGGCATAGATGGAACCGCGTCACCAGATGACATTTTGGCTCGACAGTTTGGCAATTATGCAAAAAGATCGAATAACGATCCCCTGGCTTTACGAGCGGCTCTCCTGCGACCCAGAAATAAACCATTCAGCGAGGCAGATTTAAGGAGCATCGACGCTGAGATTGTCCTCGCGGTTGGCGATCGTGACTTTGTTTTGCCTGCTGATCGACTTGCAAATGCATTCACGCGCTGTCGATTTGTCAATCTTAAAAATTGCGACCACTTTGCGTCAACTGAGAACTTCACATTTATTGACACGCTCTTAGGGTTTTTCTGTGAGCACTAGCGAGTCAAACATATTAAACGGAGCTGATTCATTAGCGATAGACACAGCCGTTCGTGCATTAAAAAGTGATTTACTCGTGGCGATTCCGACTGAAACGGTTTATGGTCTGGCTGCACGAGCATCAAGTCCAAAAGCCGTCAAAAAAATATTCACCATAAAGGGACGACCAACAGAGCATCCGCTGATTTTGCATATTGCAAAGACTCAAGATTTGACTTTGTGGTCATCAGATCTTCCAAGAGCAGCGCATGCACTCGCAGAAAAATATTGGCCGGGACCCTTGACTTTAGTTGTGAGACGCAACAACAAAGTGTGCGATGAAATTACCGGTGGTCGCGACACCGTAGCGATACGTTGCCCGAGTCACCCAATCACAACCGAACTATTAATTCGTTTGGACGATGCAATAGTTGCTCCCTCGGCTAATCGGTTTGGAAAAGTAAGCCCGACTTCTGCTCGACACGTCGCTGAAGATTTTGGTGATGAGGTCATCGTCATTTTGGACGGCGGAGAATGTTCTATCGGTGTTGAGTCGACGATTGTCGACTGCACGACTAATCCACCACAGATTCTTCGAGCCGGTGCAATCACCGCAGAGCAGATTGAAATTGACTGCGGCATTACGGTCGCCTCCGCAAGTGGTGAGTCACGCGCATCGGGAATGCTTGAAAAACATTACGCACCAAATTGCATAGTTGAATTGGCTTCAAGTCGAAAAGATGCTGAAATCCGTTTGGCGAACTTAAAGTCAGTCGGTCGAATTGCTGAGATAATTGACTTCGGCGCGGATCTCGAAATGTATGCGCACGAACTGTATTCGTGTCTTCGAGACGCCGACAAACGCTTGGTCGATGTGGTGATTGCAGTAAAACCAGCAATGACTGGCATTGGTATCGCAATCAACGAAAGGCTCAATAAGGCTTCGAACTCAGCCTCTGGTGACTAGTTATCGCTCATTTGAGCGTTGGTAAGGCATTTACATATCCATAGGCTTAAAGGTCCAAACCCATGGGTGACAATATGTTGCCCTACTCCTAGGGGGAGAAAAATAAATGAAGAAAAACACAGTACGTCGTTTCGGCGCGCTTGTTGTTGGTCTCAGCCTTTTGGCTGGCGCTTGCGGCAGCGATGACGATGCGGCAACAGAAGAAACCGTTACAGAAGAGACAACGGCAGAAGTCGTTGACGAAACTGGCAGCGAGTTGCAGGGCATGAAGGGAACAACTCCACTCGTTGAGTTGACCCAAGAGTTCAAGGATGCAGTTAACGCATTCTGGACAGGCAAAGGCAACGAAGCTCTCACAGACTTCAACTACACAGCTGAATCATTCGATGCAGTTTTGTTGATTGCTCTTGCAGCAGAAGCAGCAGGC
>BJFV01000048.1 GCA_014190055.1 Actinomycetes bacterium | reverse complement strand
TTAACTCAGCCATTTAAATCTCAAAACTATTTGAATCTATGTCTCTACAGTAGGTGGATTTTGTGAGGCGTCTTGGGTTTGATTATTTGTGCCATTCAAGCACTTTGAAATTGCCGAGACCTTTCGGGTCGCAAAGGGCTTCAGATTCGCTAACTCGGCTGCGCATCTTCAACGCTTTGACATCAGGCTTGGCTGCATTTGCCTGCCAATAATTGCGACCGTCTTCAACGAGTTGATTGATGCCATTGCGAATTAGCCAGTCTGCCTGAGTTTCAACACGATCGGCTTGGCGCACCAACTGCAACTGATCGATCATTACATGACTTGTAATATCTTGCGACCCAGGATGACGCAGATAGTGCTCGCCTTGTTCATGTTGCCGATAAGTTCGCAACCAATCTCGCCACGGATTTGTTATCGCATCAGAACTCGTCGAGCAATAATCAAAAATAGTTATCGACCCAGATTGCAGTAATTCGAGACAACTGGCGAGCCATTTGGCAGCAGCATTCTGCACTGGCACGCGCGCACCATGAGGGGCCACTTGTGGCAACCACTCTGGTGCGTCGTTGACCCTGCGCAGCACCTCGACAAACGACTCGCCTTGTTTGGCTACAAATGCTTCTTGCCAGACACCGTCAAAAACGAACAAACGAAAAGGCAGATTATCTAGCAACTCATTGGCGATGATCATGCCAACCATTGGCTCAGTTGGCAATGTCGATTGTGAGTGCATCTCGGCGGTGTGTAACCGCCGCTGAACATCAGAAACTTCGACCGCGATATACCTCAACGCATCTCGGCACTCAAGTTCGGCACTTAAAACACTGCGAGCAAGAGTGCCCGGACCTGCGCCCACTTCGACAAGTTCAAACTTCTTGGGACGACCAAGTTGTCGCCATTGTGCATCGACGGCATTGGCGACGACTGCGCCAAACAAAGGCCCAACTTCAGGCGAAGTGATGAAGTCGCCACGTCTGCCCGCCCGAACTTCTGTTGAGTAAAACCCGGCTGGCGCATACAGAGCCAACTCCATGAATTTTTCAAATGAAATTGCCCCGCCAGCCGCAACTATGGCGGCAGAAATCTCACTATCTAATGATTGCACCGGCGATTTCAGCCAGATCAGCAAATTGCAAACCGACGCCAGGCAGAATGCCGAACACAAGAGTTGCACCCGCAGTAATTACTAGCGCCAACTTCAAACTTCCCGGCACTGAAATCAATGTCGTGTCACTATCGGGCACTGGTCGCATCCAAATTTCGCGCATCACATTGCCGTAGTAACCAAACGCGACCACCGAGTTGACAGCGCCAACAAATGCCAAGGCATAACCCCATGTTGACTGCGATTGAATCAACGACTGAAAGGCAACAAACTTGGCGATCCATCCACCAAGTGGTGGGATGCCAGCCAACGATGCCAAGAACAAAGTCATCAACACGCCAAGCGTCGGTGCATACGAGAACAAGCCACCGTAACTAGAAATCTCTCCACTACGCGTCTTATTTGCCACAGCAAGAATTATCGCGAACACACCGAGATTGGTTGCTGCATAGACAATCATGTACAACACAACTGATCGAAGGGCTGTTGTGCCAGAGCCAGCCAAGCCCGCAACAGCAAGTGGCATTAACACAAAACCGCCTTGGCTGATTGAAGAGTAAGCAATCATTCGCACGATGTTGTGTTGCTTGAGTGCCAAAACATTGCCGATAGTCATTGTTAGTGCCGAGAGCACCCAGATAAACGGTTGCCAAATATCTTGCGCCAACGGAAACGCCGTGTAGAGCAAAACAACCAGCGCCACAAAGCCCGCAGCCTTTGATGCAACAGATAGAAATGCCGTCACTGGTGTTGGTGCGCCTTCGTAAGTATCTGGCGCCCAAGTATGAAACGGCACTGCCGAAACTTTGAATGCAAAACCGACAACCACGAACACAACTGCCAACGCGTGAACTGCTGAGAACTCACCAGTCGCTGTGATCTTGGCACCAATTTCGGTTAACAAAGTTGAGTTCGCCACACCGTACATCAACGACATGCCGTAGAGCATCACAGCGGATGCAAATACGCCAAGCAAGAAATATTTGACGCCCGCCTCATTGCTCTTCGGGTCGCGTTTGCGCCACGCAGCCAACATGTATGCAGGTATTGAAAGAAATTCGAGCGCAACAAAAATGCTGACCAAATCACGTGAAGAAGCCATCATTAACATGCCAAGCAAACTGGTTAGCAATAAGAACCAATATTCACCGCGCCAATATTCGCCCTCCTCGATGTGCGAACTTGAAAGCAGCACGACGACGTAGCCTGCAAGCAAAAACACGGCCTTCATCACGAGGCTGAAATTGTCGACGACATATCTGCCATCAAACATTGTTCGAACTTCAGTTTCAGAAAGCGCCAACATCAAGACCGGAACCATCGCTGCCAGCAAAGTGAACGAGGTGATGGCCGTGAGCATCCACTTTTTTCGCTCGTCAATGAATAGATCGAGCATCAACACCAAGCAAAGACCACCAGCCAGAACAAGTTCGGGCGCAAGACCGAAATAATCGATCGTCGGCGCAACCCACTGCGCAGCGAAGATGTTCAGTGTCTGCAAGTTATCCCCCGAAGGCGCTCAAAGTGATTTGCACTGCAGGGTCAAACACGCTGAACAACAAGTTCGGCAAAATGCCAAGCACGAGAATGCCGAGCAGTAGAGGCGTCCAAGCGATCCACTCGAATGTTGTTACATCGTGCAAATCGTCGCTGTGTGAATGGTCGTGGCTTGAAGAATTTTTCGCTGTACCAAAAGCGATGCGCTGAAACATCCACAACAAATAAGCAGCCGCAAGAACAGTGCCAAGTGCGGCGATGACCATGAATACTCTGAACACGGTCTCGTTTAGGCCTTCAGCAGGATTGTAAGCCGAAAGAATTGCCGGGAACTCGCCCCAGAAACCCGCCAAGCCAGGCAGACCGAGCGACGCCATTGCGCAAAAACCAAAAATCCATCCGAGACGCGGCATCGCCGTGAGCATGCCACCAAGTTTTGAAATTTCGAGCGTGTGGTATCGCTCTTTGACACTGCCGGCGATGAAGAACAACATGCCGGTGATTAAACCGTGAGCCACCATGCCAAACATTGCTGCGTTAACACCGAAACTGGTCAAAGTCGAAATGCCGAGCATGACGAAACCCATGTGCGCGACCGACGAAAACGCAATCAAACGCTTCATGTCAGTTTGCGCGAGACAACCGAGCGCACCGTAGATAATGCCGATCACGGCGAGGCCACCAATGTAGGGCGCCCATTCGCGAGCAGCATCTGGCAAAATCGGCAATGCAATTCGCACGAAACCATATGTACCGAGCTTGAGCAAAATTGCTGCCAAAATTACCGAACCCTGAGTCGGTGCTTGGGTGTGTGCATCTGGCAACCAAGTATGAAACGGAAACATCGGCACTTTCACTGCGAAACCAACGAACATTCCAGCGAAGATCCAAATTTGAATATTTTTCGCGATGCTTCCACCGTTTTCAATCAAGTAAGGAATGCTGAAACTCTCGGCGCCTGTCTTGAAGAACAATGCCAAGAAAGCAACCAGCATCAGCGCCGAACCGAACATCGTGTACAAGAAGAATTTGATCGAGGCGTACTGGCGCTGCTCTCCACCCCACACGCCGATCAAGAAAAACATTGGTAGAAGAACAAGTTCAAAAAAGACAAAGAACAAAATCAGATCTTGAGCGATGAACGTTCCCGCCATGCCGGTTTGCAACACCAACAAAAGTGAAAAGAAGGCTTTTGGTTTACCTGGGCTCGGCACATGGTCGAGTGAATAAATCACGACGAGCAAAGTAATGATCATGCTCAACAGATAGAGGGGCAAACTAATGCCGTCGACGCCGATCAGATATGAACTCTTAATTACTGAAATCCATTTTGCGTCGGCAACAAATTGCAGTTTTTCAGCTTGGTCAAAATCAAATTTAAGAGCCGTGTAAACACCAACTGCAAGAGTTGCAATTGATGTCACCAATGCCACGAGTTTGACCATTTGGTCTGAAGCTTTTGGTGTGAGCAGCAACACCACTACGCCAAGCAATGGCAGGAATGTGCCGACACTCAGCAGCCAATTGTTTTCCTGCAGCATGTTCATAGTTATCTTCTCCCTTTTTCCGACTTGTTAAGTATTAATAATTACGAGAACTAGTGCCGCTACCGCCGCTGCGCTGAACAACAGTGCGCCATATTGACTGACTTTGCCTGATTGGGTGGGCTGCGCAGCCGTGCCGACTGACTTCGTGAATGTCGCCGAGTTGTTGACTGTGCCATCTACGACTCGCTGATCTATGTTCTTGTAAACCCAGCCAGAGAGTTTGCGCGTCAGGTTAGAAATTGAATGCAAAATGCCATCCAAAATGTTTTGGTTGAACCAATATGCAGCATTCGAAATTGGATAAGCAACGCTACGCACGATTACTTTTTCGTAGAGGTCATCTAAATAATATTTGTTAACTAAAAATCTGTGGCCAACTCCAAGAATCTTGACTCTCTGAGTTAAGCCAACGAGCCGAGCATCGCGCTTAGTGAATAGCAGCATGCTCAAAATCCACGACACCGCCATGCCCAGAAACACGATGACCATTGAAAGCATTGCCTTTGACCATTTGAACTTCGCATGTTCTAACTTCGGCGCGTAACACACACCTTTTTCTGGTGTGGCGGTGCCACAGACAGACTTTGAAGACCCCTCTTCGGCGCTTGGCACGTTGATAAACAAAGATTCACCAGGACCTCCTGGGTAAGTTGAGTCGACAACTTCAACCGCGCGGGGCTCTACCCACAGTTTCATTCGCTCCCAACTTTCGCCGAACGGAGTTGCATTCAATAATCCAGAGCCGAGTGCGAGCACAGACAAAATCATCAAAGGCGCCGTTATTAGTAGACCTGATTCGTGCGGGCCATGTGACGCGTGAGCATCGTGGCTCGCGTGATCATCGTGATCGCCATGTGTGTCGTGTGAGTCATGCGAGCCGTGAGCATCGTGCGGCTCGTGACTTGAGTGACCAGCAGAAGCTCCGCGCGGCTCACCAAAGAAAGTTAGGTATGTTGCGCGAGTCATATAGGCAGCAGTCATAAATGCACCAACGAGACCAACGATCATGAACGTGTTGTAACCGTTATTGCCGACGTTGTCGATGATCTCATCTTTAGAAAAGAAACCCGAGAATGGAAACACTCCGCAGAGAGCAAGCGTTGAGATGATCCAAGTAGTAAACGTGATTGGCATTACTTTGCGCAATCCGCCCATGTCGCGTTTCATGTCAAAAGAGTGATGAGAGGCGCTGTGGCTAATTGAACCGGCGCCCAAGAACAGACATGCTTTGAAAAATGCGTGGGTGAAAATGTGGAACACAGCAGGTAGCCATGCGCCGGCGCCAAGGCCAAGCATCATGTAACCGAGTTGCGAAACTGTCGAATATGCAAGCACTCGCTTGATGTCGTTTTGCACAAATGCCAGCGCTGCCGAAATGACAATCGTGATCGCACCAATGAACATGATCAAGTTGCCACCACTACCGAGAATGTCTAAGCCGACGAAAAATACTGGATACAAACGCGCGACCAAAAACACGCCCGCAACAACCATCGTCGACGAGTGCAACAGCGAACTGACCG
Source organism: Actinomycetes bacterium (assembly GCA_014190055.1). Lineage (GTDB taxonomy): Bacteria > Actinomycetota > Acidimicrobiia > Acidimicrobiales > Ilumatobacteraceae > BACL27. The sequence continues at coordinate 2,352 of BJFV01000048.1, read as the reverse complement.
GTGTCGGGCCAGCCATTGCATCGGGCAACCATGTGTGTAATGGAAACTGACCGCTCTTGCCAATGCTGGCGATGAAAAGTGCAATTGCAGCAACCATAATCACGGTGCTATTTGGTTCTCCCGAGAGTGCCCATGCAGAAATACCCCGAATTGAAAAACCAGAGAGTCCCAAGTTCTCTTGTGTCCAATCGTTGGCCGCGAAATAGAGCATGCTGATGCCGACGAGCAAACCAACGTCACCAGTTCGCACCGTGAAGAATGCCTTCAATGCGGCACGACTATTGGCGTCTTCTTCCCACCAGTGGCCGATCAACATGAAACTGCACAATCCCATGATTTCCCAACCGAGTAAAAACAAAATCATGTTGTCGGCGAGCACCATCGCCAACATGCCACCTGAGAACAACGTCAACGCAGCGAAAAAATGCGTATAGCGGCGGTCGCCACGCAGATACTCGAGCGAATAAATCTGTACCAGGGTCGAAATAAACGCAACAACAAAGAGAACCACAACCGAGAGTCCGTCAATGTGTTGACCGATTCCGAAATCAAAGCCACCGCTGCGCCACCATGACCAAGACTTAATAACTGGCTCAACAAACTGCTCTTCTGTTGCACTGTTGACTCGCTGAATCCATTGATACGCGGCGCCCGCCGAGAGCACCAGCGAGGCGAGCATCGAAGCAACGCCAAGTTCACTGCCCTTCATCGGCAATCGTTTGCCAATCAGAATGATTAACGCAAAAGCAATCGCCGGGATAACCGGGATTAGCCAGGCGTTCTCAAGAAACCAACCCGATGCAAGTGGGGCGAGAACTTCGGTTTCGGCAGCCAATAAGTTCATCCGCGCATCTCCGAAAGCTCATCAACCGAAATAGTTTTCTTGTTGCGATACACGAGCAAGACAAGACCGAGACCAACGCCGACTTCTGCAGCGGCAACAGCGATTATGTACAGCGCAAAAGTATGACCATCGGTCGAGCCGTTGCGCATCGCAAACGTCAACAAATTGATGTTTACCGAATTTAAAATCAATTCGATTGACATCAACATCAATACCGCATTTTTGCGAGCGATTACTCCATATACGCCGATGCAAAATAGCACGGCAGCCAAGAATAAGAACTGATTTACAAACACTTCATCAGTCCTTTCTCGCCAGAACGATTGCGCCGACAACTGCTGCCAACAAAACAAATGAAAGTGCCCAGAAAGGCAACAGATACGGACCAAAAATCTGATCGGAGACTTCTTGGGTCGAAACTACTTTGGCAGACTCAGGCAGTTTTTCATCTCCGAATGATCGAGTCAGCGCGAGACCCATCGCCACCAACATCACTAGTCCAACTGGGATGCCGAGTTTCTTGTATGAATTATTGAGATCAGACTCGGCACCAATGCGAGCTCGGGTCAGCATCGTGCCAAACAAGAACAACACCATCACCGCACCTATATATACGAGTACCTGAGTTATCGCGACGAACTCGGCGGCGAGCAAAATGTATTGCCCGGCTGCGCCAGCCAACACAACTACCAACCACAGCGCAGCATGTACGACGTTGTTTGTTGTGACAACTCGCAACGCAGACACCACCATCAAAACTGCGATTATCCAGAAACCGATGTTTTGAGCGATCACAACTGATGGTCCTTCTTGCTATTTCTTCTTCTTGTCAGCGCCGGCTTCGAGCGCTGGGGCTTCAGGAACTGTTTCCATCCACTCACTTAGTTTTGTTTTGTCATGAAGCAGGTCGGCAATATTCGGTTCAGAGTATTCGTATTCCGGGCTCCAGAACAAAGCATCAAACGGACAAACTTCAACACAGATGCCGCAATACATGCATAGTGCGTAATCAATATCAAACCGGTCGAGCAAGTTAACTTGACGTGGCTTGCCACCCTCACGACGAGGAGGCGCAAGTTCTTTGTGCGCTTCGATGTAAATACACCAGTCAGGGCACGAACGTGAACACAACATGCACGAAGTGCAGTTGTCTTGGTGCAGGGCAATCACGCCACGAGACCGAATCGGTGGCGTTTCTTTTTCGTGAGGATATTGAACCGTGTTCGAGCCCTTTGTCGCGGTGTTGAACAAAGTGCCGAGCGTTACGCCGAGTCCTTTTACTAGTCCAGGAACTTTTGGCATTAGAACACCACCTTCAAAATTGATGTAACTGCGATATTAAGCAACGCAACCGGAATCAAACCCTTCCAAGCGAAGCGCTGTAGTTGATCTTCACGCAGTCGAGGGTAACTAAAACGGATCCACATGATGATGAATGCCAACAACATCATCTTGGTGAACATGATCAACGGCCCAACAACATTCATCCAGTTGTCAATCGAGTCGAT
>BJFV01000047.1:7120-8286 GCA_014190055.1 Actinomycetes bacterium | reverse complement strand
TTTTGGCCATTATTAGAAATTGGCTATGCCAAAGCCGCAACTTTGCGCACACAACGAAATAGCACTCGGACTGCATAGCGTTCGGGGAAGTCGCTGGGTGGTTCGAGTGCGTCTAACTAGCCTGAACGGCGTGGTGAAATTATGAGCAAACTTGGCGTTTCAGTTTTGGGTGTCATCGGTGGGGGCAATATGGGTTCGGCTCTCGTAAGAGGTTTGTTGGCCGGCGATTTTTCTGCTGATCAAATTGTGATCGTCGAGAAAGACACTGCGCGAATCGCTGAACTCAAACGAGAGTTCGCAAATGTTGAAGTTGCCACAAAGTTGCCAAAGTGTGAGTCAGTCGTGTTGGCAGTGAAACCGACAGATGTTTTGGAAGTGTGTGGCTCGCTGGGCGAATGTGGCGTACGGCAAATTCTTTCGATTGCCGCAGGTGTCAAGATTGCAACGATCGAAAACGCGATTACCAAGGGTGTTGCAGTTATTCGAGCGATGCCCAACACACCTGCATTGATTGGGCAAGGTGCTTCAGCAATGGCGGCTGGCAAAAATTGCAGTGCTGAAAATGTCGCATGGGCAAAGAAAATTTTGTTGGGCGTCGGAACAGTTGTTGAAGTCGAAGAAAATTTGCTTGACGCAGTTACGGGGCTGTCGGGTAGCGGGCCTGCATATGTGTTTCTGCTGGCAGAGTCGCTAATCGCTGCAGGCGTTCAACAAGGTTTGACTGAGCAGGTTTCTAACGAACTTGTGCGTCAGTTGTTGGTGGGTTCTTCGTTGTTACTTGCCGAGAGTTCTGAAACGCCAGAACAGTTGAGAAAAAAAGTAACGTCACCAAATGGTACAACGGCTGCTGGAATTGCCGAGTTACTCGGTAAACAATTCGCTGAGATTATCGCGGGCGCAGTGAATGCCGCAACCGCTCGAAGCAAAGAACTTGGGAAATAATCTCGAAAATTTCTGTTGAAAGTTTTGTTTGATATCCCTAATTTGTGTCTAAAGTGATTCTAGAAATGTCGCAAGATCACCGGACGGGGTAACCCCCCAACTGGGAGTCGCGCTCGCGAGAGCTGCGCCGTTTGAGCCGGTGCCGTCGGGGGGTTGGCACCGGCTCTTACGTTTCTCAGTATCGTGAGACACCCATGGCAACTAAATATTCAACTGTTTCGTTT
>BJFV01000047.1:0-6565 GCA_014190055.1 Actinomycetes bacterium | reverse complement strand
GGACCAGATGAGGTCGCACATTTCGGTGAAGTCTTACGTGTTGAGATTGGCTCTGTTTTAAGTGGCGCAAGTGTCGATCGCGAGAGAGTTGTGCGTTCGTTGAAGGTGGTACGAAGTTATGACGCAATCGGAAGTGGCCTTGGACTCGTGGTCGACTCGTATGGCATGCTCTCGTTATGTGTCGATCGAGGTTCGGCGGCTCGAGAATTAAATTTGGGTCAAGGTGATTTGGTTATTTTGTCGCGACTTGAAGAGAGTGATCAGAACAGCACAATCACTACCTCAGTAAGAATCGCCCCGAAGAGATAAAGTTCGAGATATGCGACCAGCAACAACATTGACGCTTGGTTTGTTGCTTGCGGTGATTTTCATCGCCGGGCTTTTGTCAATTGTCGGCAGGTAGCTCTTTTTGCGATCGCGTTGCATTGCTTGCGACCAAAAAACCTACAAACAAAATGCATAAGCCCACCAAGAGCGTGATTGCAAACGCCCGATCTTTGCCAAGTCGTCCGGCAAGCGTGCCGCTGGCAGAAAGAACGAGCGTGCCGAGTGCGACAAAAACATTGCCGAACGCCAATCGCCGAGGCGCAATTACTTTTCGTTGAATGGCTGACTTGAGGTTTGGCGTCTTTGACCTAATTACTCGCCAGGTTGACCAGAGTGCGCCAAAAATTATTACAAGAGCTGGTACTCCAGAACCGACGGCAGCCATAACTCTTGGCAAAACTCCGAAAAGTTCGCGAGCAGCCGGAAATTCACCGGCGATGATGTCGCGCTTTGTTGGTGCGACTGCGATGACTCCGGCGCTGAATGCACTGAGCACTACAAGTGCGCGACGAAGTTGATCCGCAATATTTTTATTAGCCAACAAATAAATTGTGCCTAGTGCGAGCCATGCGACGTTAAGAACTGCACCCGCAAGAAAGAAAACTCGAAAGGCGAACATCGACCAACCGGTGGCTTCGGCCCACCACAAAGCACCAGAGCCAATTGTGAATAGCGTCATGGCAACTGTCCACGCCAATTCGTGAGGCTGACCACGTCGGTGCCAGCGATCGAACGTACTCAGAGCAAACGCAGCGGCTACAAGGGTTGCACCTCCGGCCAAAGCAGCGTTCAATTCATTGACCGCAGAGATGGTCGGAGTTGGAATCACGGAAGCACGATAACTCAGGCAATTGGTCTGGCAGGTTTTGGCTTGGTGTCGCCGAAGGCACACACGTTTTAGACAATATTTTCGATTTGAACTTTGTGAAATTCTGCACGAAGCCATAACCTGAGGGCATGACCCAACTTCAACGACGCAGAATTCCTGACGCAGCCGTAACTCGATTGCCGGTGTATTTGCAAATTTTAAATAATTTGCACGCGACAAATGTTTTGCGATTTTCGAGTGATGAGCTCGCAGCATTGGCCGGCGTAAACGCAGCCAAGGTGCGCAAAGATCTTTCTTACCTGGGAAGTTATGGCACTCGTGGTGTCGGATATGAAGTTACATATTTGATTCACCAGATCAAACGCGAACTCGGCTTGTTGCGCGAATGGAATGTAGTCGTTGTTGGCGCCGGCAACTTGGGTTGTGCGCTTGCAAAGTTTGGCGGCTTCGCCCCTCGTGGGTTTCCGGTTGTTGGCATCGTAGATAACGACGCAAAGAAGATTGGGCAAACTACAGGTGCGTTGACAATTGGCGATGTGCGCAACCTCGGCAAGATGGTTCGTGACTTGAATATCACAATTGGTGCGATCACAACTTCTACTGCGACGGCACAGTCCGCGGTCGATTCTCTGATTGATGCTGGTGTGGCTTCGATTCTCAATTTTGCGCCGATCGTATTGGCGACACCGAGCAGTGTTTCGGTGCGCAATGTTGATCTAGGTGTTGAGTTGCAAATTTTGAGTTATTACGAGCAGATGCGTACCGAACAAACAGATGGCGCAAAGTTGCAAAATAAGTCGAGCGCGGTTTCGGTCTAATTGCGCATTTCACGACGCCTAATCTGAGAAGGTGCGGCAGTTATTTAACATTCGCCTTTGGGCTGCTCTTGGCGTTTTGTCAATCACCGCATTATTGATTGTGTTCGTCGCTTGCGACGATTGTTTTGGTCGCAATGGTGACTCTGCGGCGATTTCGGCCGATGTAGAAAAAAATATCGAGACGGTAGCGATCGCGACGTCATTTACGCAGAGCGAAGGTTGGCGAATCGAAAACGGTCGCACCGTTGGAGAAGCGTCGGTATTGCTTGATGATGCACGGCAAGTTTTTATTGCCGCAGATACTCCTAGCGAAAATCTTTGTGCAGATTTAACTATCGGCTCAAGTTGCGTGTTTTTGGCGAACATGTTTGGAGATTCAGTGATGTGGTTTGCATTGATCGATACAAATGGTGAAAAGCCAACGCGTGTGCTTGAGCTACCAAGCTTGGTAGACATGCTCGACTCTGGCAGCCGAGGAGTCTTAGAAAACGGATGGATTGTTCGCTTGGCCAACGGCGTCAAAAGAACCTGTGGCGAAGACACAGGCACGCTTCGAGAATTTATTAATAACTACTCGCCAGACAAAAGTGTGACCAAGTTGAACTTGATAACCGACGAAGTCGACGAAGTCTTGTGTACTGGCTAGTTGTTTGAAGTTGTGACTAGGCGTTAGGAAACAGTCGAACGATTTTGGATGCTGCTTTATAGGCGGCCTCAGCTGGACCAATCTCATCAGGCCGCAAAAGGTTGGCCATAATGCGCAGCACCCACTCCATAAGAGTTCGACTGTGAATGCCGACCCTAGAAAGTTCGCGCATCAAAACTGGTTGACCAATAACGCGAGCAAACAGGCGCGCGACTTTGAAGTACTGACCATATTCATCGTCGATTAACTGCTCGTATCTCTTGAGCGCCATCGCATCACCAGAGACAAGTGCATCGTGCAAAACATCGGCTGCCATGTGGGCTGTTTCATATGCGTAGTCGATGCCTTCACCATTAAATGGATTGACACTTCCTGCTGCGTCGCCAATGACGATGTGTGTTGGTCCGATTTTTGGCCCGACTGAACCACCCATCGGAATCTTGCCACTCGTCGCTTTGCATTCAGGTTTAGTCGGGTCGATTTCCCACTTGTCGGCAACCATATGTGCATACGAGTCGAGCAAGTGTGAAGTGTTGACATCTTTGAAATTTTTGAATGTCGAAAGCAAACCGACGCCGATGTTTATGGTTCCGTCACCGACCGGAAATATCCATCCGTAACCTGGCATTGAGTTGCCATTGCGATCTTTAACATCGAGCGCCGATTCGATCCACGGTTCTTGATGTCGTGGACTTTGCCAGTAAGTGCGAATTGCCGTGCCATATGGCCACGACTTTTCACGAGACGTACCCATGCTTCGACCAAAGCGCGAGTTGGCACCATCGGCGATTAAGACGTAGTCAGCGTTTATGGCAACAGTTGTGTTGTTTTCTTTGTTGGTAACCATCGCGCCACGCACGCAACCCTTTTCCATGATTGGGGCAACTGCTTCGTGTTCTTCAAGAAGTTTTGCGCCTGCATTTTGAGCATTGCGCGCAACCATCATGTCGAGTTCGCGACGGCGTACGACATAGCCGTATCGCGGATAGATCGGGTGTGTCGGCCATTGCAATTCGAGGGCCTTGCCATGTGCGGTGGCACGCAAACCTTCGTAACGATGAAATTGTGAGAGTTGCGATGACAAACCCATGTCGTCAAGTTGCTTGACTGCTCGAGGAGTTAAGCCGTCACCACAAGTCTTTTCACGCGGAAATTTCTTACGCTCAACAATTGTTACATCGTGGCCATGTTTTGCGAGCCAGAAACCGGCTGCTGAACCTGCAGGACCGCCACCGATGACGAGGACTTCTGTGCGAAGTATTTTTGTTACTTCGCTAGTTAGATCGAGGGGTTTGATCTCGGTTTCTATTTATTTTCCAGTGGGTCGTGCATCTGTGCCGACATTCGCAGGTGGGTTTGGAAGAGCCGCAAAAGTTTCAGCAAGATTGTCGTAATTGACTGAACCGTTTTCGAGACCTAGAAAAATTTCAGACTCTGGAGAACACCAAGTTTCGTATTCGGTCTTCCATTCTTCACTTTCAGGGTCTGCGCCGCCGATTTCATATCGCTCGTGGCAGACAACACCGAGAATTTCTGCGTCAGTAAGACCGCCGCCGAATTTTTCTCCTTGTTGCGGCATGGGGTTGCCGTTGTATGAAAGTGTTTCGTGCGCGCCACCCTCACGATTTGGGTCACCGTAAACCTTGATGCCTGCAGAAACGAATTGTTGCGAACCCGCGTACACGAAGTTGAGCATGTCTTCGATCTTCGGAAAAGTTTTAAGAACTTCACCCTGATAGAGCGTGCGACCTGCGCCACCTGCGCCGTTTGCACCGTGGCAACCTGCACATGAGCCATAAACAATTTCGCCAATCGCCATCGGACCTTCAACAGTTTTTTCTTGCGGTTTTACAGCAAGTAGATACATGAACGCCCAGAATGGCAACAAGCTCAAAGCAGCCATCGCCCAAAACGGAACTTTCTTTCGAGTCTTGGCTGCAACTACATAACTTGGGTCTGGTGGTGGTGGAGGTGGTGCGCTTGCAACTTGTGGCGCGGCAGCTGGTTTTGTTTCAGACGTTTTTGCAGGGAGGTTTTGCGCATCGGTAGGTGTGTCGGCGGTCGGAGTTTTGCCAGCCGCCTTGTCACGTGCTTCTTGCGCACGCTTCAGTAGATGCTCGGGTATTCCGGCCACAACTCTCCTTGAATCAGATTCTTACGATTGCTTTGTTCCGTTTAATAGGTTAGACGCATTGCAGACAAGAATTATAAGTTCACGATCGCACAACCACGGGGACGACATTCACCGAGCGAATTGAATGCGCAATTGTTGAGCAATCGTGAATTGTTGTGACCTACGAGTCAGTCGAGCGACCTTTACAAATACCGACCTGAATGTCTACCCGACTAGGCTAAATCTAGATTTCTAGGCGAAAGGCAAGTCCTTAAATAATGCTCGCGATTGACATTCTCAGATGGCCAGGAATGAATCAGGCATTCTTGTTTTCGCTCGTGCTGACGACTTTGATGAGCCTTGTTGTCATACCAATTGGGAAGCGCCGCAAGTTTGATCGCAAAGCAACTTGGGGAGAGGCAATGCTGGCATCTGCCTACATCTTCTTGGTGTTGTTCTTGGCGTTTGGTGTCGTACCACACCAATTCATCGACCACGCAGACAAAGAGTTGGGTTGGCGCAAAGACAAACTTGTGTATGGTCCATTTGACATTTTGAAGTCAGACACAATCGGTGGAAGTTTCCCGATCACGATCAGTTATGAAGCGATTCGTGACATTGTCGCAGTCGGAATTCACGTTTTCTATATCGGTCTAATGATCTACCTGTTCAGTTGGTGGCAGAAGCGCGGCGAAGTCAAGACCAAAGAAGTTGTTTCGTCTAGTTACGGTCGTCCATTGGTGAAGAAGAGTTGAGCGATGGCAAAAACTGACGCAAACCCACCGATGATGCCGTTTACCGACGATTATCAACTCGTCGAAGTCGACGCCGACTATTTGAACAAGGCGGTTAAACCAAAGCAGTTCATCCACATCGATCAGTCAGAGTGCATCATGTGCGAAGGTTGCGTCGACATCTGCCCGTGGAAATGCATTCACATGGTCAATCTTGATGCAATATCAGAAGCAAACGGCACAGAGATGCCAGGTGAAGACCCTTCGGACAAAGTTGTTTTCATTATTGACGACGACGTTTGCACGCGGTGCGCGCTTTGCGTTGATCGTTGCCCAACGGGTGTAATTATTCTTGGCAAAGTTGGAGCAGCACCGGCAACCGGTGAAACTCACATGCGAACAAATAATCACGGCTATTCGTACGGCATGAGATTTTAGGAACGGAGAAAATTAGATGGCACAGATGATTGAACAAAAATCTCGACCAACAATTAAGCAACGCATGACCAAACTCAATGAGTCGATGCAGTCGAGCCAAGCCTGGAATTCAATTTTTAGACCTGGGTCAATTTTCAGAAAAGGCTATTCAGATTCGCCAAGAAACCGTTCATATGTCGTAATGAACTCGGTTCTCTATCACCTCCATCCGGTCAAGGTGAAACGTCACGCTGTAAAAGTCAGTTACACGCTTTGCCTTGGTGGTTTGAGTTTCTTTTTGTTTATTTTGCTGACGATCACCGGCATCTTCTTGATGTTCTTTTACCGTCCGACTTCGGCAAACGCGTGGCAAGATATTCAGTCACTGCATACCTCTGTGACGTTTGGTCTGATGGTGCGCAACATGCATAGATGGGCTGCACACTTGATGGTGCTCTCGGTGTTTTTGCACATGGCGCGAGTCTTTTATCACGGCGCATACAAAGCTCCGCGCGAATTCAACTGGGTGATCGGTGTTATTTTGCTGACTCTCACACTGTTGCTTTCGTTCACTGGTTATTTGTTGCCGTGGGACCAACTCGCTCTGTGGGCCGTAACGGTGGGTACCAACATGATGGGTTACTCGCCGGTAATCGGTTCGCAAGTTCGATTCGTGTTGCT
>BJFV01000046.1:6891-8338 GCA_014190055.1 Actinomycetes bacterium | reverse complement strand
TTATCAAGTGTCTATCTATATGCCAAGTGGCGAGGACTAGCAGAGTAGCGATGTCGAATACTTTTTTTAAAAGTACTTTTGATCGTCTCAATAAAATTGCAGACCGCCTTCCGACTAGGCGCTTAGTTGTAGCTGTCGTTGTGTTCACACTTTGCGGCGCAATACCGCTGCTTTCTATTTGGCAAGTTGCACTAGCTGCAGGTGACGAGGTTCGTCCACTTGCGATACAGCGTGAATTGCCCGACTCACCAGTCACACCGATTTTGTCGGCGCGTCGCGTACCACAAACGCTTGTCGAATTGAACTCGGCTGGTCGTGTTAATGCGAAGCTTGCTCAAGTGATCGGTGCGTTGCCACCAGATTCGTGTTTGAAAGTAGTCACTGACTCGAAGACCATCGCCGATGTCAACACGACTAAGGCGTTGATCCCCGGTAGCAATATCAAATTGTTAACCGCCGCGGTTGCACTAGATGTTCTTGGGCCAGAGCGCCGGTATTCAACCAAAATGCTCGGCATTGTTTCGGGCTCGGTCGTTCGTGGAGACCTATGGCTCGTGGGTTCTGGAGATCCGTTGTTAACGACGCGTTCGTATCCGTTGACAGAAAAATATCCAACCATCACTCCGACTGACGTTGAACAGTTGGTAGATGCTCTCGTTGCACTTGGCGTAACCGCAATCGAGGGTTCAGTGGTTGGAGATGAATCGCTTTATGATGCCGAACGATATGTGCCTAGTTGGGGAGATGGAATTCGCAGCGTGGAAGCCGGTCCTCTCGGCGCACTCATGATTAACGATGGAGCGGTTTCAGGTTCGCCGATTAAGCCAGCCAATCCGGCGCTCGCCGCTGCTTCTGAATTTACAAAGCTCTTGGCATCTCGTGGTATCGCCGTGCGCGATGCGCCAGAAGTCGGAGTTTCTTCTAGTGACACGCCACTGATTGCGAGTCTTGAATCGGTCACGATGAGAGAAGTTGTCACCGAAATGTTGGTCAATAGTGACAACAACACCGCCGAGTTGTTGGTTAAAGAAATCGGGCGCGTCGGGCGAGGTTCAGCGACTCGCATTGATGGCCTGAACGTGATCGCGTCCAAGATCGCTGAGTGGGGTTTGCCAGGCGAGGGAGTCGCATTGCTCGATGGATCTGGGCTTGACCGAACCAACTATCTCACCTGTGATCTCTTGGCACAGTTGTTAGAAAGAGATGGACAAGACGGTTTGGTAACAACGGCCCTCGCAACAGCCGGAAAAACTGGAACCTTGCGAGATGTGTTCTTGTCTGGCCCAGGTTCGGGAACTATGCGTGCGAAAACTGGAACCTTAAATGGTGTGAAATCACTTTCGGGTATGTTCCCGCTTGATGACGGGCGAAGCACTGTGTTCGCTTTGATAATGAATGGAAGTGGTACGTCGACAGTCAATTTTTACCGTCCGATCTGGAATAATTT
>BJFV01000046.1:0-6361 GCA_014190055.1 Actinomycetes bacterium | reverse complement strand
ATTTCAAGACGACCTCAAAGACTCAATTAGTAGCAAGTCAACTCAGCTCAAGGCTTTGATTGGCGGTGCTTCTTCGCTCGCCATGATCTCCTCGTTTTTGCTTGGACGCAAGAGTGGTAAAAAAAGCAAGCCAGGACCAAATTCTGAGACTGCTGAATAGTTCGGACGCTTGATGTTTGCGTACGGAGAAAAAGTATTGCTTATCGACGCGAAAAAGCGTAGATATCTGTTCACGCTTAAAACCGACGGTGAGTTTCATACCCACTCGGGATTTCTAAGTCACAGCGAAGTCGTCGGGTCGCAAGAAGGTTCAGTATTGCGCTCAACAAAAGGTGCTGAGTTCATCGTATTACGACCGACACTCGAGGATTTTGTAATTCAAATGCCTCGCGGTGCTCAAGTTATTTATCCGAAAGACCTGGCACCAATTTGCATGATGGCCGACATTTATCCTGGTGCAAAGGTTTTCGAATCTGGTTTGGGTTCAGGCGCCCTATCTATGACTATGTTGCGATACGGAGCGATTATTGATGGCTACGAAATTCGCGAGGATTTTGCGAATCGTGCACAAACTAATGTGCGCGAGTTTTTAGGTGCTGATTCATTAAGTCGTTATCGAGTATCGGTGAAAGATGTTTACGCTGGCATCGATGAAGTTGGATTCGATCGAATGGTTCTTGATTTGCCCGAGCCTTGGCAGGTAGTGCCGCACGCCGAGAAATCACTTAGGCGAGGTGCGATTTTGGTCGCATACTCACCAAGCATCACTCAGGCGGTCAAAACTCGCGAGACGCTAGGCGAGGGCTGGCTAGATCACCGAACGCTTGAAGTGCTGCATCGAACTTGGCATATTGAGGGAACGTCGGTTCGCCCCGATCATCGCATGGTGGCCCACACGGGTTTTTTGACTAGCGCAAGATTTGTCGGAAATTAAAACTTACGGTTCGATGAAGATGCACTCACCAGGGCATTCTTCAGCCGATTCGACTACTGCATCGAGTTGGGCATCAGAGAAGTTTGCGACACCAGCAGCACCCTGAGGGTTGCCCTTGGCAGTTGCATAGATTGTCGAACCCTCTTTGACATAAGCCAAGCCATCATCAAGAAGCGTAAAAACATCGGGTGCAATTTCTTCGCAAAGTCCATCGCCTGTGCAGAGATCTTGATCAATCCAAACTTTCATAACTCAGGGTCTCCTCGCAATTAATTGACAATCAGTAGTGCAACGAAAATAGGCTACACGGCAAGAAGCGGGGTTTAGGTATATATACGGTTTTTCAAAACCGTTGTTTGACCTATACGGTATGCCTTGTCAGTTGAGAGGCGGATTTCACTATGGCACGAGAGGCAGATGCGAGTCCTGAAATCGCTCGTGAGCGCGCGCGGCAACTCGAAGAAAAACTTCTTGAAATAAAGGGTCAATTGGCGCACGCTGTCGCTCAGAACGAAAAACTTTCATACACCCTGCGTGAGTCTCGTGAACACATTGCATCACTTCGTGACGAAGTTGAAAAGTTGACTCAACCTCCAAGCGGCTACGGAGTAATTGTCGGAAAAAATGATGACTCGACGGTTGATATTTTGACGAGTGGGCGAAAGATGCGAGTGACCGTGCATCCAGAAATTGACTTTGATGGTCTTGAACGGGGTGCCGAGGTGGTTCTCAATGAGAGTTTCAACGTCGTCAAAGTTCGAACGCCAGAAGCAATTGGTGAGGTTGTGCATCTGAAAGAAGTGCTCGAAGATGGTGTTAGAGCTGTTGTGACTGGTCGTGGTGATGACGAGCGAGTCTGCGAGCTTGCAGACTCAATTCGTGGCACGTTGTTGAGGAGCGGAGATTTGCTTCGAATGGATCCGAAGTCGAACCTGCTTCTCGAGCGCTTGAGTCAACCAGAAGTCGAGCATTTACTGCTTGAAGAAGTGCCAGACATCAGTTATGCAGACATCGGTGGACTTGATTCACAAATAGAGCAAATAGCTGACGCAGTTGAGTTGCCCTTTTTGTACGGCGACCTATTCGCTGAGCATCAACTACCTGCGCCTAAGGGAATTCTTCTCTATGGTCCGCCCGGGTGCGGTAAAACTCTTATCGCCAAGGCCGTGGCAAACAGTCTGGCTAAAAAAGTTTCGCTTGCAAATGGTGGCGAGAAGGCGAAAAGTTATTTCATCAACATCAAGGGACCAGAGTTGTTGAATAAGTACGTCGGCGAAACCGAGCGTCAAATCAGATTGGTTTTCCAACGCGCACGCGAAAAAAGCGAAGAAGGCTGGCCTGTAATCGTCTTCTTCGACGAAATGGACTCAATGTTCAGAACACGTGGAACGGGAATCTCTTCGGATATGGAATCAACAATCGTGCCGCAGCTTCTCGCCGAAATTGATGGAGTCGAAGGCTTGCGTAACGTGATCGTGATCGGCGCAACAAATCGCGAAGACTTAATCGATCCAGCGATTCTCCGACCAGGGCGTCTAGATGTCAAGATTCGCATTGAACGTCCTGATGAGAAAGCCGCTCGTCAGATTTTCGCTCGATATTTGACAAACGAATTGCCAATATCTTCTACGACTATCGAACAGTACGGCGGCTCGACTGATGTCGCCATTTCAGAAATGATTGACGCGACTGTTAGCGAGATGTACCGACAAGACGATGAAAATCGGTTCTTGGAAGTCACCTATCAAAACGGTGACCGTGACGTGATGTATTTCAAAGATTTCTCCTCTGGAGCAATGATTGAAAATATCGTTCGGCGTGCAAAGAAACTTGCCATCAAGCGCTTAATCGCCGGCGGAGAACGTGGCATCAATCTTGAAGATCTGAAAATGTCGATTCGTCAAGAGTTTAAAGAACACGAAGATCTGCCAAATACAACCAACCCTGACGACTGGGCGAAAATCTCAGGCAAGAAGGGTGAGCGAATCGTGTTTATCCGCACTCTTGTGCGCGATGCTTCAGATGCAAATTCTGGCGGGCGAGCGATTGAGAAAACTGCCACAGGCCAATACCTCTAAACCACCTTTATGAGCATCGCCAAAGTTCTTGGAATTGAAACCGAATACGGAATAATCGCAACAGGCGTCGACTCAAGTCCTGTTACTTCATCGTCGTTGCTTATTAACTCATATGTGAGTCGATTCGACGCGACAATTGGCTGGGACTTCGACGCCGAGAGACCGGGGTCTGACGCTCGTGGCTTCAGTCTTGACGATGTCTTTCCGCAAGATATTGAAATGAGTATGGTCAATACCGTTCTGACAAATGGGGCTCGGTATTACGTTGACCATGCACACCCTGAGGTATCTACACCTGAATGTCGCACAGCAAGCGAGGCTGTGTTGTTTGACCGTGCTGGTGAAGAAATTGTTCGTCAAAGTATGGATGCAGCCAAGCGCGTGCTGCCTGCTGGGGCCGAACTGGTTGCCTATAAAAACAACTCAGATGGAAAAGGCAATAGTTATGGGTGCCACGAGAATTACTTAGTCAGCCGTTCGACACCCTTTGGCGAATTGGCAGCCCTAATCACGACTCACTTCGTTACTCGCCAGGTTTTCTGTGGGGCAGGCAAGGTGGGAAGCGAATTTGAAGGTATGCCATCGGCGTCGGTGGCTTTTCAACTTTCGCAGCGCGCAGATTTTTTTGAAGAAGAAATCGGGCTTGAAACAACACTCAAAAGACCGATTGTAAATACGCGTGATGAGCCTCACTGCGACCCGATGAAATATCGGCGTCTCCATGTGATTGTTGGCGATGCGAATATGAGTGAAATAGCGACATTTCTAAAACTAGGAACTACAGCGATATTGCTCGCAATGATTGAAGACGAGCAGCTAGATAATTCTTTAGTGCTTGCAACCCCAGTCGCGGCAATAAGACACATAAGTCATGATCCAACCCTTCGCCAAAAAGTTCTTCTTGAATCTGGAAAGACTTTTACGGCTCTAGAACTTCAAGATGCTTTGTGTGAACGCGCCGAGAGATACGCCGAAAAATTTGGTCTCGAAAGTGTCGGTGAAGAAGACGGCAAATTGATTTTGCGTCGATGGCGAGAAGTGATTGAGGGTCTCAAAGAAGATCCGATGTCGATGCGTCATGTCATTGATTGGGTGGCCAAGAAACGAATTGTTGATGGCATGTCAGAGCGACATAATCTTCGGGCAACTGATCCGAGACTGAAAGCGATCGATCTGCAATACCACGATATGCGTGCTGACAAATGTCTCGCTATGCGCGCGAATCTTGAAACGATGACAAACAAAGAAGATGTCCTAGCTGCGACAACAACTCCGCCTGACACCACCCGTGCATATTTCAGAGGTATGTGCTTGAAGAAATGGCCGACTGATGTGGTGGCCGCGAACTGGGACAGCATTGTGTTCGACATCGGACGAGAACCACTGCGAAGGGTGCCGATGATGGAGCCATTACGTGGAACCCGACAACTAACTGAAAGTCTCATCGCCCAAAGTTCATCGCCATCTGAATTAGTGGCTTCCCTTGGCGATCAGGTGTCATCTTCAAGTTTTAAGCCGACTAATTAAACGATTGTCACAACGTCGTAGTTTTACAAATCTTTAAGAATTCGCTATGGTGCGACTATGGCTGAAAGAACTCGTAAACAGAAAATTGCAAAAGAGCGCACGAGCACTGAAGACACCGTTGAAGCCAAAGTATCTTCAAAGGGCGAAAAATTGAAAGCAGACCTTGACGACCTGCTCGACGAAATTGATGAAGTGCTCGAGACCAACGCCGAGGACTTCGTAAAGAGCTACGTGCAAAAGGGCGGCCAGTAGCCGTATCCTAAAAATATGTCAATGCCGATGTTCGCAGCCGGTTCTGACCCTGGTGCAAATTTTGGAGAATTGCTTAAACGAGTCGGAATGTCGCCGTTCGCCGCGCAGACTGACGCCAATGATTTGACAATTCCGCACGCAACGACGTGCGTGGCGATGCGTTTTGCTGGCGGTGTCGTCATGGCTGGCGATCGTCGTGCGACTTCTGGAAATTTGATAAGTCACCGCAGCATGGAAAAGGTTGTTCAAGCCGACGAATTTAGTGGCGTTGCAATTGCAGGAGCCGCCGGCCCAGCGATGGAAATGATAAAACTCTTTCAACTACAACTCGAACACTATGAAAAGGTTGAAGGCCAGACTCTTTCGCTAGAGGGCAAGGCAAATCAATTATCAATGTTCGTTCGCAGCAATCTTCCGGCTGCGATGCAAGGCATGGTTGTCGTGCCAATCTTTGCAGGATTTGATTCGCTTTCGAACTCTGGACGTCTTTGGGATTACGACGTCACCGGTGGTCGTTATGAGGAGAAGGATTTTGTAGCCACGGGTTCGGGCATGCTTCATGCCAGCACAGTGATGCGAGTTGCGTGGCGACGTGATCTGTCGGCAAATGACGCGATAAAACTTTGTGCGCGAGCACTCTGGGAGGCCTCAGACGCCGACTCTGCAACTGGTGGTCCAGACTCTTTGCGCGGCATTTATCCGGTTGTTGCCTCAATCACCAAAAATGGTTGGCTTGCGGTCGGCGATGACGCTTTGGCAGATATCTATAAAGAGATTACAAACGAAGTTGGTTTGCGATGAGTATGCCGTACTACGTACCACCAGAACAATTCATGAAAGATCGAGCGGATTACGCTCGAAAAGGCATCGCCCGAGGTCGCACTCTGGTTGCACTGCAGTACCAAGATGGCATCGCAATCATTTCTGAGAATCCATCAACGACATTGCACAAGATCAGTGAGATATACGATCGCATTGCTTTCGCAGGTGTTGGCAAATACAACGAGTTTGATCAACTACGTGTCGCAGGTGTACGTGCTGCCGACTTGAAGGGCTATCAATTCTCGCGCCAAGATGTTGATGCACGTGGCTTGACGAATCAATACGCCCAGATTTTGAGCCAGATGTTTAGCGAAGCGCCAAAGCCAATGGAAGTTGAATTGTTAGTCGCTGAAATCGGTACAGATAAGGCAAGCGATCGTCTGTTTCATGTGCTTTACGACGGTACGGTTCTCGACGAACACAATTATTGTGTGCTCGGTGGAGACAGTGAGTCTGTCACGACAAGACTCAAGGCAACATTTAAGCCAGATATGACTCTAAGCGAGGCAGTCAAGACTGCGACGTCAGTATTGGCAGGGCCCGATCGCAAGTTGTCGCACGAAGATCTCGAGGTGGCAATTCTTGAGCGCAACGGTCGCCGACGCTGTTTTAAGCGTATTGAGGATTCAGAAGTTCAAGCTCTTCTCGGCTGATATCACTAGTTCAGTTTCGAATTCGTTTTAGAAATTTTTACTGACTAGGTTTTGCCTATGGACCGCCGAATATTTGGGCTTGAAAACGAATATGG
>BJFV01000045.1 GCA_014190055.1 Actinomycetes bacterium | reverse complement strand
CACTTAAACAGTGGAGCCGCCAATGATCTCGAACAAGCAACCTCTATCGCTCGCCGCATGGTGCGTGAATGGGGCATGAGTGATGCCGTCGGACCAATGGCCTGGAGTTCACAACAGCAGGTGTTTCTTGGTGAAGATCTAATGACAAACGGTCGTGAGTATTCAGACGAAACTGCCCGCATGATCGACTCTGAAATTGGTTTGATTTTGCGTGAGCAAGAAGCTCGGGCCAAAGTATTGCTCGAAAAAAACCGTGCAGGCCTCGATCTAGTTGCCCAATCTCTGCTCGAACAAGAAACCATTGACGGTGCCACTGTCGCCCGCTTGGTTCAAGAGGGTCTCGGACGACCTCAAATTGTTGAACCGTCGCCTGGTGCCACTCCTAAAACCAGCGAGTCGAACGAGAATTAAATAATCTCAGTGGTCGTGATTTTCATCACGACATGAAGGTACATCGCTCAAAACTTTTGGATCTCGACACTTGGCAAGTGCAGCCCAAAGATCAGTTGCTGTTAAAGGTCCAACTGTTGCGAATCTAACGATGCCTTCAATATCGGCAATCACTGTCGTTGGCACAGAATCAATCTGGTATCGCGCATGCAAGTCTCGCATTTCGAGAAAATCGACAATTTCTACAGCAACTTCGTTGCTCTCAAGCACACGAGCCTTTGTTGCCACATCACGGCACGCATCACACGTAGATGAAGTGAATACTGCAACTAGCCATTTCTTATCGGCGATTGCGAAGTCTTTTAGATTCAACTGAAACGGCACCGCCCCGCGCACTTGGGCTGGGGCATCAGATTGCCGCCGACGCAATAAAAAGCTCGCTCCGCCCGCGAGAGCTAAAACCAAAATCGCGAAAATAGTTCGCACTATTTGCCTGCAACTGCCGCGATGCCACTTGACCGGTGAGGCAATGCGAGCACACTTGAAAAACCGATGAGTTCGTGACCACGATTAACTTCACGCTGGACGACAACTTCATTGTCAGCCTCAATCAAAATAGGCAAGTCTGCGCTGGCAGTTGGAATCTTGATTTCTAAAACAGCAGCAGCACCCAATTCGATTTTCTCGAAGCCTTCAATTGCTACAGATCCGGCGGGTCCAATTGTTGAAACTTTGAGCGTTGTGGCCAACGAAGTTGCGTTGAGAACAACCAATGTCCCGCCCGCTGCAGGCACACCGCTTGCAACTGTCCAGATTCTTGATGGTGCCCCAACTGGCGCACCAAAAGTTGTTGTCGTGCCAGTCTTTTTATCTTCTCTGCGACTTATTACTTGCTCGACGACTACAAACTCGACTGCGGAGTCTTCATTGCTGGTGACAAAGTCATTTGTGATGCTTGAAACTACTACTCCGTATCGACCATCAGTAATTGCTGGCAACTTTGATGTCTCTAGCGTCGTCACTCTTCCTGCCGGAATTGTGAGTACAAGTGGCTCGCGAAAAATTTCTTCGGCGACGCCGGTCAAAAACGCGACACTCACCGATTGGTCTTGTTCAGTTGGATTAAAAACTACTAACTGCTCATCTACATCAAGATCTTTCTGGCCACCGGCGAACCACCATTGTCGACTAGTAGAAGAAGCACCTAGCGAAGTCGAATAACCCAGACGGCCACGACCTAGAAAGTGTTGTAGCTTGCCGGCAACAAACCGCCCTGAGGTCGCTCTAATTGAGACCGCTAAAACAGCTTCGTTGCGCGCACCTTGGTCGCCCATCGACAGCGAGTAGACGCTTTCTGGTTCGATGATGATTCCCTTTAGCGAGGCGGGCTCGCGTTTGCCGTCGGCGGTAACAAAACTTACGTCTACAACTGTCGCATCCGGAAATGGATTACTCAGCAAGACATTAAACAAGCTGTCAGAGCCGGTGAATCCGTCGGCAAAGAACCATCTATCTGAAGGCTTGTTGGCACAAAGAGACACCGAATCGCCAGCCGGGTGAATTATTCGTTGCTCGACAGCAACTGCGCCGTTATCGAGTTCGACTACGGCACTGATGAATTTGCTCTTACGACCACCCGTTGCATCTATAACGCTGCGAGTGAATGGCTGCACAATTAGTTGTGCGATTGCTGCAGGTTTGTCGCTCGACAAGAAAGTCACTTTGCCCGTGATCGGAATATCTGTCGAATTGGCAATGACGATCTCACTCGAAACCGTTTTCTCCAAACCGGGCACACCAGGACAAAACCATGAAGAAGTCGACTGAGAACCACCTGCGACACTTGGCATCGTGGAGATACCGAAAATATTTTCAGACTTTCGCACCGATTCAGTCTCACGACTTTGATCGCTGGTCTGGTTAACGAAAATCAAAGCAACAAAAGCAGCCACCAAAACTACAAGAGCCGATGCGTATCGCAGGTCAATTTTCTTCATCGTGTCGCCATATCAATTTTTTGATCAGGTCGCACTGCATCAACTAAAACGGTGACGCCTTTCGATTCGACTTGTCGTATCCGTCTTCTGAAGCGAGAAAAGTTTGCGGCAAGCATTATCAGGCAAAGCCAAACAAATGCCTGAATAACCAAGTAGATGTAACGCAGCGGAGATGTCTCATACTGCAAACTCAAGAGCCCGGCAATCGGCGCATCAAACGCAGTAGAAGATCCAAAAGCAACTCGCGGCGAAAGCTGAGCATCATCAACCACTAAGCGCCAATTCGAATCAAACGGCACCGCCACGTGAACCGTGCCACCGGCAAATTTCGCTTTAACTTTTTTATCAGCAACAGAGTTTTCATCAATCAATAAAGCACTCTGTGACTTCAGTTCTTGGCTCGTCAAATTAAGGTCACTTGCTTGCTGGCTTGCGACAGAAGACTCTTCATCTAAGACACTGATAATTGGCAGCCAACTGACATCTTCAAAAATCACCAAATCACGAGCAAAATAGGTTCGCCGTAAGTCGAGTTGATTTGACAAAGACTCAACAAGATTTAAAGCTGCTGCAGATGGCGAGTCTCCAAGTGGCACAACTATAAATCGAATCGCAAGTGGCGACATCAAACGACCGACACGAATTGTGTCGTCAGCGATCAATGAAGCGAGCGCACGTTGCGCCGCAAGATTCATCGATGTTTCTTGAGGCGCCCAATTTGAACTGAAATTCACTGCCCCGTCGTCGGCGACACCATATGAGATCTCAGAGTTCACCGAGTTTGTCGCAACCGGCAACAAATCACGTTCACCTATATAAAGCGTCCGATAATTGCCCTCCTTGGGATTATCAGGCAATTGTTCAAGCAACTGCGGCACCAAGGTCTCAGGCTGATTCCAGCGACCGTCGGTGACACTCAAAAGCGTCGGAGCAATCATCATTGCGATTGCGAGCGGCATCAGCAAACTTAATGAACGTCGCCAATCAGATGCTTTGTTCAAATTAGTTTCAGCAAAGACACTGAGACACGTCGCTACGGCAAGCGCCAACCCACATGCAACTATCGCCAGCATCACCGCTGGCTCAGGAAACCCAAACGGCAGTTTCCCTTGATCGTCAAGCACGACCAACAACAGGCCAAAGACAACCAAAACCGATGAGCGAATTGCCCATAGTCTGCGCCAACCATCGGCGACGACTAAAGCACAAATTACGCAGAAATAAATTGCGACGACCAAAAATCCGCCACGGGTGTTGCCAAAATCAAGTCGGGCGATAGAAACCAAACCGACTTTTCTTTCGGTGACACCTTGATCACCTGCCATCAATTGCCACCAATTGCTCGAAACAAAATGCATTGACCACGGCAAATTAATAAAGACTGAGCCAACCAAACCGGTTAAACCAACAAGCAGAACGCCGAACAATTTTGTTACAGAAACCCCGCCCAAGAACGACGCAAAAACCCACAAGGCGATGATCGTTAAAAACAAGATGGCGATACTTGGCGTGAATGCAAAGACGAGCCCAAGAATCAGCAACAGACCAGATACGAGTTGAGTTTTTCGAACCAAACTCTGATCTTTTCCATCTTGAAATCGATTAAGGATGTCGAACAACCACGGTGCCGCAGCAATACAGATCAATGCCGAAAACCGACCACGTGCGATCGCGTCATACGAAAGAGGAAGAGCAACGTAGACCACTGCAGCACCGAGTCGCACTCGAGTGTTGGCAAATGCACCACAAAGTCGCCACATACCAATTAGCCCGACAAACAAAGAGCCAATAGTCATCAGAGTTTGCAGCAGTGCAAGATTGCCTAAGAGAAAAAACGATGCGACAGCGATTAGCCCGAGCCCGGTTGGGTTAGCAGAGGCCTCACCAAAACCACTTGACCACCAACCCGACAGAAAATTTGCAAACACCGAACTCGTCGATACCGATCCGTTTTCAAATGGCAACATCTCACCAATTACTCGAGACGAGTCGGTAATAATTTCTCGGCTGCCAACGAGAATCAGAATCGTGACCGTTAACAGCACCGTGCCTGCGGTGCGCGTCGAACTCTGTCTCCAACGCTTTTTTGTCTCAACTAGCGATGCGATTTCGCGAGACGCCAAGGCCCGACGGTGTCGAATAAATCTGGTCAGCCGAGCCGAACCCTTTACTTGAAGTTTTGCGATTTCGCTTGCCGCTACGCGCCTTAATGGCCGAACCTGCTGTCGTCTCTTCCAGATATACGAAGCGTCAACAACTAGTGCAACCGTTGCACGAAAACTCGCCAGCGACTCGCGAAATGTGCCCGTGAACACTCCAAGCACTGTTTCAATCGCCGAAGTCAGCAACATCTGCAGCCAAACAAACGGCAATCTCCAACGACTAGTCAACGTCGCAACCGTGCGGGCACGATTTCGAGCAGCACTCGCGCGTGAAACCAAGTTTGGTGAACGAGTTTCAAAACTATCGATGTGTCGTGCAACGGCTGTCGGAGACACGAGAACGCGAGCCCCGCTCAGATGTGCGCGCCAACAGAAATCGAGATCTTCTCCAAAGAACGAAATGTCTTGACTGAATCCGTTTAATTCACGAAACAAGTCTGAACGTACGAGCATGCACGCCGAACTTACGAAAAATACATCGCGCACGGCGTCGTGTTGCTCTTGATCGCGTTCATTTTGCTCGATGAACGGATCAATCTCACCGCAACGGTCAATACCAAAACCCACGGACTGCAAAAGTGTGGGCTTGTCCCACTGCATAAGTTTTGGCCCGACGACCGCCGCATTCGAAATAAACAGCTCTTCGACCAGCTTTCGCACCGTATTCGTCTGTAAAACAACGTCATCATGCATGATGCAGAACAGACCCTTGTCTCCATCGACAATTCGCTGTAATTCATTGATTAGGCGCCCGAATCCGGGGTTTCCTTCGACTATGCGAACAACAGCAGTTGGCAGCGCTTCACTGATTTTCTTGGCAACAACGTTGGCATCTGTCGTGTCGGCACCAGAACTTGTCAATTTCGTGGTTAAGAAAAAAACACTGTTGAGGTTCGGATAATCCTGGCTAGCAAGACCAGCTAGAACTTCATCAAACCAAGCGCCCGGTTGGTGCACGACCATCGCCGTGACTACTAATGGTGCAGCAACCGTTTGGTTTTTCGAATCTTCGAATGACTCATTGCTCACGATGCACTAAGACTACTAATTCGAGACAAACTACTAACCTTGATCTGAATGTCTCGACAACCAGTTAAATCGGCTTCAACGGCTGATCAAAAGCAGGGTGCTATTCCTGAAGGCACCATTTCGATTGGCATCGGCCTGCTAATTGCGGGTGTGACGATTTATATATTTTTCAAAATCGGTCAGCAAGCCCTGGGTCAGGAAGAATTCAAACCACTTGTTTCACTCTGGTTCGTTATGTTTGCCATAGCACCTGGCTTCTTTCTGCCGGTCGAACAAGAACTAAGTCGCGCGATTGCCCACCGTCGAGCGCTGGGTCAAGGCACAACCCCAGTGGTAAAAAAAGTTGCGCTTTTGTGCGCTGCGATTGTGGTTTTTCTAGTCGCCTTAATACTTGTGCTCTCTCCAGTTATCAATGACAACCTTTTCGAAGGTCAAGCAATCATCACTGCAAGCTTGGCTATCGCAATCGTCAGTTATGGCTTGCTCTATTTCACCAAAGGACTTTCATCTGGCTTGGGCAAGTTTCCCGCGTATGGCTTCATTGTCGGTTCGGACGGCGCGATAAGAGTCGTCGCTTGCACGATTCTGTTAGTTGCTGGCGTCACTGCTCTTTCTGCATATTCAATAATCATTGTGATCACGCCAATTATTGGTGTGACGATTATTTATCTCGCAGGTCAATTACGCACTGACCCCGGCCCACCTGCTGCGTGGTCAGAAATTACTGAGAATCTCGTCTGGTTACTGGGTGGTTCAATTTTTGCGGCTGCGCTTGTCAACGCAGGACCAATCACCGTCGACTTGCTCGGCGATAAGTCTGATGCCATTCGAGTTACTCAATTTGGTAATGCTGTGCTGTTAACTCGAGTGCCACTATTTTTGTTTCAAGCAGTTCAGGCGGCTCTATTGCCGCGATTAACCCGACTTGCAGCCCGAGGCGACCTAGACGAATTCAAAGTTGGGTTTCGCCGGCTAGTAATGCTCGTTATCGGTGTTGGCGTAATTGGCATAGTCGGAGCATTTTTGTTTGGTCCGTTTTTTCTCGACCTGGTTTACGGCGGCGGCATCGACCGGCGAACACTCACACTTCTTGCGCTTGCAAGCGCCATCTACATGATGGCTTTAGCAATTGCCCAAGCAGTCATCGCTTTGCGTGGTCATCGCCATGTCGCTTTAGGTTGGTTGTTGGCATTCATAAGTTATGTCGTTTCAGCTTGGGCTGTAAGCGACGACCTCTTTTTGCGCGTTGAAGTTGCACTCGTCGTAAGTTCGGCAGTCGCTTTGCTCTACTTTATTTTTGGTCTTAGATTGCTATTGCGCTCTGGCGCCAGAGTCGACGTCGCATCAATTACTGAAGCAGTATCAGAGCGACCTGTCGAACCGTAAATCGCCCGCCTTATTTGGCGCGCTTTGTTTCGTAATCGATGTCGTGTCGAACCATCATCTCAATTAATTCGTTGAAACCCACTTTGGGTTGCCAGCCAAGTTTTGTCTTTGCCTTGGTCGCATCACCAATCAACAAGTCGACCTCGGCGGGACGGAAAAACCGCTGATCTTGGCGCACATATTGACGCCAATCTTTGAGTCCTGCTGCGTTAAATGCAACTTCCAACAATTGCTCTATTGAGTGAGTGACGCCAGTTGCAACTACAAAGTCGTCGGCTTTTGGCTGTTGCAACATCAACCACATTGCTTCTACATAATCACCCGCATAGCCCCAGTCGCGCTTGGCTTCAAGATTGCCCAAGACCAGTTCACTTTGTAGACCAAGTTTGATGCGCGCAACCGAATTTGTAATTTTTCTGGTGACGAATTCGAGGCCACGACGTGGCCCTTCATGATTGAACAAAATACCCGAGCACGCAAACATGTCGTAACTCTCGCGGTAGTTGACTGTTATGTCGTGAGCAAACACTTTCGCTACTCCGTATGGCGATCGTGGATGAAAAGGTGTCATCTCGGTCTGTGGCGTTTCACGCACTTTGCCGAACATTTCAGACGACGACGCTTGATAAAAACGAATTGGGTTTTTGCGGGCCCCGCCAACTAGCCGAATCGCCTCAAGCATTCTCAGTACGCCAAGTCCGGTGATGTTGCCAGTTAGTTCGGCTTGATTGAACGACATGGCGACAAATGAAATTGCCCCGAGGTTGTAAACCTCGTCTGGCTGAGACATTTCAAGTGCGCTTACGAGACTAGAAAAGTCGGCTAAATCACCTGGTACAAGCTGCACAAAAGGAAACTCGTCACGAATTGATTCAGCCTTCGGATTGTTTTGCCCTTTTACGAGACCAAAAACTTCATAGCCCTTGGCATGCAAAAACTCGGCGAGGTGACGACCGTCTTGACCAGTAATACCAGTGATCAGCGCTCGTGCCATAACGACCTCTTAATCTAGTGGCAAACATAGCGAGTAAAGATCTGCTCTCGATTCGAAGTGCAAAAATGCGCTACTTGTTATCAAGCCGTACGCTCAATAGTTGTGAATGCGCAAAATAGTTCGCAATCTGTTGTCGTGTTGGCAGGCGGGGTTGGTGCTGCACGATTTTTGCGCGGCTTAGCCCAAGTAATTGAACCCAAGTTGACAACCGCCTTGGTGAACACCGGAGACGACACCGTTCTACACGGACTTAACATTTCACCCGACATAGACACGGTGATTTACACTCTCGCCCAAGCAATAGACGCACAGCGGGGTTGGGGCTTAACCGATGAGTCTTGGCGAGCCATGGAGTCGCTCAAACGATACGCAAAAGTGCGACCATCCAATTCGACTGCAGCGCCCGAATGGTTCAATCT
>BJFV01000044.1:2494-8633 GCA_014190055.1 Actinomycetes bacterium | reverse complement strand
CCGAGCACAACAACCACGTTCATTTTGTGCTCCCCCTGGGATTTGAACCCAGGACCTGCGGATTAAGAGTCCGTTGCTCTACCAACTGAGCTAGAGGAGCGATAACGCTTCGCTACTCTAATAGATCAAAGCAAATTGTGGAAAAGCGAAAATTTGTTGGGGTGGACGACGGGGCTTGAACCCGCGACCTCCAGGACCACAACCTGGCGCTCTAGCCAACTGAGCTACGCCCACCACGAACAATTCAGTGTGCCACACATTTACTAGCGACCCAACGCAAATTTACGATTAGCAAAAATTAAATTGCGCCAAACCCTATGAATCAATGAAGTTTCAGCAATTTTTGCGACCTAAACCACGGCTACACTGAAGCCAACCAAATACTGGAGTTGATAACCATGACAGCGATGGATTCCACGCTGTTTTCGCCACTTGCACAACGTGCAAAGGAGATAACAACCCGAGAGCTCGCGCTTTATGCCGAGCGGACAAAAGGCTCTCAGCGCGCCAACGAACGGGCTCGCAAGAGTTTGCCACTTGGCGTTCCGTCGAATTTTCAGGCCTACGACCCGTATCCGATCGTCATCGCGTCGGCCGGCAGTTCGTGGATGAAAGACGTCGACGACAATCGCTACACCGATTTTGACATGGGTTTTGGCGCGCTGTTTGCTGGCCATGTGCACCCGCTAGTCCGCCGGGCGATCGATAAACAGCTCGACATCGGCACGCTTTTTGTGTCGCCTTGCCAAGACAACGCCGAAGTCGCCGAGATGCTTGCCGAACGCTACGGCTTGCCGATGTGGCGATTCACCAACTCGGGCACCGAAGCCACAATGGACGCAATTCGTGTTGCTCGTGCCGCAACTGGTCGCGACAAAATCGTCAAAGTTGAAGGTGGCTATCACGGCCATCACGACGAAGTAATGATCTCAATGAAGCCGCCAATCGCTGTCGCGGGTCCGGCGCGCAAACCTTTTTCGGTGCCGTCGAGTGCTGGCATCACCGCCGACACAGTCAAGACGACTCTCGTTGTGCCATACAACGACCCTGAAGCACTTGAAGATGTTTTGCGTGCAGGCGATGTTGCTTGCTTCATTGTCGAGCCAGTGATGCAAAACATTGGCATTTGCAAACCGTTAGACGGATATTTGCAAGCAGTTCGCGAAATCACCCAGCGTTACGGCACGCTTTTAGTTTTCGACGAAGTAAAAACTGGCATCACTGCGGGCTGGGGTGGCGCAACAGGCACGCTCGGAGTCACGCCTGATCTTGTCGCGCTTGCTAAATCAATCGGCGGCGGCTTACCTCTTGGTGCATTCGGCGGCAAGCGTGAATATATGGACACGATCACCAACGGCCAAGTCGTTCACCTCGGCACATATAACGGCAATCCACTTTGCATGGCTGCCGCAAAAGCTGTTTTGCGCGAAGTTTGCACACGCGAAGCAACTCAGGCAGCGATAGATCTAAACACAAAACTCGTTGACGCGTGCACTGCAGTAATAGATCGCGCCGGGGTCGACGCAAACGTTGTTCAGTTCGGCGCAAAAGGTTGCATCACTTGGTCGCGTGAGCCGATTCAAAATTATCGTGACTATAAAGCGACAGATTTTGATCTCGCATACGCACAATGGATTCACGGCATCAACCGTGGCATTCTTTTGCCACCAGGTTTAGATGAACAGTGGTTGATCTCGATCATGCACGGCGAAGCCGAAACACTCAACTACGCAAATATTTTTCAAGAATTTATCGACGAACTTCTCGTCTAAAAAATTTATGGCGCAAAATTCGCCGTCGTCATTGCAAATGCTTCTTCGTGGATTATCTCGACGCTGCCCACATTGCGGCACCCGTGGTGCATTTTTTGTTTCGTGGTTTCGCACACAAAAAAATTGTCGTGGCTGTAATCTTTTTTGGCAACGCAACTTAGAAGGCTTCATGCTCGGTGCATCAGCAATTAGTTTCATTCTCACTGGTGGTGCTTTAATCTTGACGCTTGCTGTTGGCGCGTTAATTTCTTATCCAGATATTGCAATTATTCCGCTGTTAATTTCGACAATCAGCGTGACATTGATTGTTGGCGTCGCCGGATATCCGATTTCTTACACAACATGGTTGGCGATCGATCTGATCATGCGTCCGCTTGACGCCGATGAACTGGCGAACACAAGCAAACAGCAATAAGCCCCAAACGGTCCTTTTAAAGGCTTATGCCGTATGGCTTTTAGAGTGCTTGACCGAACATCTGTTCGTGTGTAGGGTTGCCTGCAACACCCCCTACCTAGGGTGCCAAGTTCTCAACCCAAGCAAATGAAAGGCAAAAACCATGAGTACAGAAAAAGATAAAGCACTTGAAGTAGCCCTGGGGGCCATTGATAAGCAGTTCGGCAAAGGGTCGATCATGCGTATGGGCGAAAAGCAAAGTCTGGGCATCGATTTCATCCCAACTGGTGCATTGCCACTCGACATTGCGCTTGGCATTGGCGGCCTTCCGCGAGGTCGCATTGTTGAAATCTTCGGCCCAGAGTCGTCAGGTAAATCAACTTTGGCGATGCATGTTGTGGCCGAAGCCCAACGCAACGGCGGCATCTGCGCCTATGTCGATGCCGAACACGCAATGGACCCAATCTATGCAAAAGCAATTGGTGTCGATACCGACAATCTTTTGATCTCGCAGCCAGACACAGGCGAGCAAGCACTCGAAATCGTCGACATGTTGGTGCGCTCAGGTGCGCTTGATGTCGTCGTCATCGACTCGGTTGCCGCGCTTACTCCGCGAGCTGAAATCGAAGGCGAAATGGGCGACAGCCACATGGGTCTGCAAGCGCGACTCATGAGTCAAGCGATGCGCAAACTCACAGCAAACTTGAATAAGTCGAACACTGTGGCGATTTTCATTAACCAGTTGCGCGAAAAGATCGGCGTCATGTTCGGTTCACCAGAAACAACGCCTGGTGGTCGTGCACTCAAGTTTTATTCGTCTGTTCGTCTTGACATTCGTCGCATCGAAACAATTAAAGATGGCGTCGAGGTTGTTGGTTCGCGCACCCGCGTAAAAGTTGTAAAAAACAAAGTGTCGCCACCGTTTAAGCAGGCCGAATTCGACATCATGTACGGCAAGGGCATCAGTCGTGAAGGCGCTGTTCTTGACATGGCCGTCGAGATGGGCATCGCTAAAAAGTCGGGTGCTTGGTTCACTTATGACGGCGAGCAACTCGGTCAGGGCCGTGAAAATGCAAAGCAGTTCTTGGCTGAAAATACCGAAGTTATGGTTCAAATGGCCGATCGTGTTCGCCAGCAGTCGATGCCAGTTGTCGACACACCAGCTGAAACATCATCAGACTCGGTGGCTGCAGCAGCGGCAAAAGCAACTGCTGCTAAGCCGGCAGCAGAGAAAGCATCAAAGAAAGCTTTCACTGCCAAAGACGACGAGCCGATCGAACTCTAAAAAATCGCTAAAGCCATTGCGGCTGGCAGGTCATTATTGACCTGCCAGCAGTGGTTTTCAAGAGCAGGCACAAATCACGCCTGTAAAATAGAACAGTCGTGACCCGCAACTATTTCGTTCGCACTTTTGGGTGCCAAATGAACGAACACGATTCTGAGCGTTTGTCTGGTTTGCTCGAATCAGATGGCATGACAAATGTCGACAGTGTTGGCGAAGCCGATGTCGTTGTTATCAACACGTGTTGCATTCGCGAAAATGCCGACGACAAGTTCTACGGCACTCTCAGCCAGTTAAAAAACTGGAAGACCGAAAAAGATGATCGCCAAATTCTTGTCGCCGGATGTTTGGCGCAAAAAGATCGCGACTTGATTCGTGAACGCGCGCCATACGTTGATGTCGTCATCGGCACACACAACGTGCATCGCGCTGCCGAACTGCTCGAAGAGACTCGCTACGGACGCCCAGTAACTGAAATTCTTGAAGAAGCGGTGCTCGACGACCACACCATGTTTCCGAGTGCGTTACCGATGCGTCGCGAAGTTTCGTATAACGCCTGGGTCACAATTCAAATTGGTTGCGACAACACATGTGCCTATTGCATCGTGCCTGCTGTGCGCGGCAAAGAAATTTCTCGCCCTGGCGCTGAAATTTTGGCCGAGGTTGAATCACTGGCACGCAGTGGCGTAACCCAAATTTCTTTGATCGGCCAAAATGTCAATAGTTACGGTCGTGATCTTTCGTTGAATGCGCGAGCGGCTGGCGACATAACAGTGAAGCCCAAGCCGCAATTCGCAGAGTTGTTGCGCAAAGTCGGGGCAGTGCCGGGCATCTCGCGCGTGCGGTTTGTAAGTCCGCACCCGAAAGACATGCGCGAAGACACCTTGTTGGCAATGGCTGAGACTCCAACAGTTGTCGAGCATTTGCACTATCCATTGCAGTCAGGGTCTGACACTGTGTTGGGGTTAATGCATCGCGGGTACACCGCCGAGCGCTACCTAACTCGACTTGCGCAAGCTCGAGAGATGATCGATGATCTTGCAGTCACTACTGATGTCATAGTCGGGTTTCCGGGCGAAACAGAAGAAGACTTTTTGCGAACTGTTGAAGTTTGCGCCGAAGCATGCTTTGACTCTGCGTTCTCGTTCATCTTTTCACCCCGACCTGGCACGCAAGCTGCACAAATGACTGACATGTTTATTGACCCTGCTGTTGCAGTCGAAAGGTATGAGCGCTTAAAAGTCGTGCTCGATCACTCGGCAGTCATCAAGCACCGCGAGCGCATCGGTCGAATCGAAGAAGTTGTCGTCGAGGGTATGAGCAAAAAGAACCCAGAGTTGACAACCGGTCGTACGCGACAGAACAAAATTCTGCACTTCACTTCGCCGCAGTCGCTGCGGGTCGGCACATACGCAAAAGTTGAAGTCACAGATGCGGCTCGTTTTCATTTGTCGGGCCGATTAGTCGAAGTCGGAGACACACCAAAACACAAATTGCGTCTCGCTGTGTCGAGTTCAAGTTAAGTTTCGAATTAATTCGCGCCAATATGAATAAGCCTGTCCGCAAACCAGTCGTCATCGTCGGGCCAACTGCAAGCGGCAAATCATCTGTTGCGATGGCGGTCGCTCAAGCTGAAACAACGGCTAGCAGTCCCGTGCACATCGTGGCAGTTGATGCAATGCAGGTTTATCGCGACATGAATATCGGCACGGCAAAGCCGACCCAACAAGATCAGGCTCTAGTGCCACATCACTGCATTGATTTAGTCGACAGTCACGAGCGCTTTACGGTTGCCGAATTTAAAAAGAGTGCGACAGACTCACTTGAGAAAATCGACAGCCTCAATGGTCGTGCATTATTGGTCGCAGGCACTGGTCTTTATCTGACGGCAGTAATTGACGAACTAGTTTTGCCAGGCGAGTTTTTAGACATTCGCGCAACGCTTGAAGAAGAACCAGACACGACAAAGCTCTTCGCGCGGCTTGCAGAACTTGACCCAATAGCCGTCGAAAAAATCGAGCGTTCGAATCGCCGTCGCATTATTCGGGCACTTGAAGTTTGCATTGGCAGTGGTCGAGCCTTCAGCAGTTTCGGGCCTGGCACAAGTGCATATCCAGAAAACGGAATTGTTCAAATTGGATTGCGTTGGAGTCGCGAGCGACTCGCGCAACGTGTCGCCGATCGGGTGTACACGATGATTGATGAAGGCCTGCTCGACGAAGTGGTCGCGCTTCGCAATTCAAAACAAGGTTTGTCGCGCACGGCTGCTCAGGCCCTGGGTTATAAAGAATTGTTGTTGCATCTGGATGGCAAAATAAGTCTCGACCAAGCCATTGCCGACACGATCACGCACACTCGTCAATTCGCAGTGCGACAAGAGCGTTGGTTTAGGCGAGACCCGCGCATCAAATGGGTTTCAATTAGCCAAGACCCTGTTTCTGAAATTGTCCCGATAGTCGCCAAGCATTTACGCTAGACAGAAATCATCATGCAAGTTGTTGTCACCAAGCATCACGGCCTCGGAAACGACTTCTTGGTGCTCGACTTAGGTCAGTTGCACTCACAACAGATCGACCCCGCAACTATCGATTGGTCTGGCGTCGCAAAACTTTGGTGCGACCGTCAAGGTGGCGTTGGCGCCGACGGTCTTTTGCTTTTGACGAGAGTCGACGAATTCAAACTGCAAATGCA
>BJFV01000044.1:0-1808 GCA_014190055.1 Actinomycetes bacterium | reverse complement strand
GGCATTCGCGAGCGAATCATTTTGGTTGCAGTGACTTTGCCAGATCGCACCGATGATGAAACGCAAGAGTCTCTAGATGAACTTGCGCAACTTATCGACACCGCTGGCGCCGATGAAGTTGCTCGCATCACTCAGCGTCGAGACGCACCTGATAGCGCGTACTACATCGGCAAAGGCAAAGCCGAAGAACTCAAAGAACTTTGTTTGGCTCTTGACTCTGACACTGTTGTGTTCGATAACGAACTTTCACCAGGTCAGCAATTCAATCTTGAAAAACTCTTAGGCCGCACGGCGCTCGATCGCACTGCCGTAATTTTGGACATCTTCGCGCAAAACGCACACACACTCGAAGGTAAAGCACAAGTCGAGTTGGCGTTGTTGCGTTATCGCTTGCCACGCATTCGCCGTGGCGCAAAGGCGGGTTTATCACAGCAGGCCGGTGGCATCGGTACGCGTGGCCCCGGCGAAACGAAACTCGAAGTTGATCGTCGCCGCATTAGTGAGCGAATTAGTCGTCTCGACCGCGAACTCGACAATTTGCAAAAGACTCGTCAAGAACAAAGAAAGGGTCGCGAGCGCAGCGGTCTTGGTTCGGTCGCGATCGTTGGCTACACAAACGCTGGCAAGTCTTCGTTGCTTAACCGCTTAACAAGTGCCGGTGTGTTGGTCGAAAATCGACTGTTTGCCACACTCGACCCGACAACTCGGCGACTCGCATTGCCGGGTGGTGAGCCAGTTTTGCTTTCTGACACGGTTGGTTTTGTTCGTCGGTTGCCGCACGGTTTGATTGAGGCATTCAAGAGCACTCTCGAAGTTGCAGTCAACAGCGACTTACTTTTGCATGTCGTCGATGCGTCTGCTGTCGACCCAAACGGACAAATCGCCGCAGTGCGCGAAGTGCTCGCAGAAATTGGCGCCGACAATGTGCCCGAATTATTGGTCATCAACAAATCTGATCTCGACCCAGATGAGGCAAAGCGACTCGTATACGAGCATCAGGGCGCCGTTTCATTTTCGGCGATGACTGGCGAGGGATTAAACGATTTACTTCTTGCAATTGGCGACCGAATGCGGGCTCTCACCACCGTGATTGAATTGCTAATACCGTATGACAGAGGCGATATCGTCGCCACCGTGCATCGAGAGGGTGAAGTTGTGTCGACAGCAAACGAAGAAGGCGGCATGCGCGTACGTGCTCGACTTGCCGATGCAAGTGCGGGGCGATTGAACCAATTCGTGGTTAATAAATGACACAAGGTTTCGTACCGCCGCCGTATCCATACGACAGGCTCGACAAGTTCAAACCACTTGCCGACAAATTCGACGGTGGGCTAGTCGACCTTTCAATTGGTACGCCGTGTGACGCGCCGTCGCCTGCAGTTGTCGCCGCATTGTCGGCTTCGAATAGCGAGCGTGGCTACCCGCCGAGCATCGGCACCGAAGCGTTGCGCAACGCTGCGCAGTCGTGGATGCAACGTAAGTTTGCGATTTCTGTTCCGACTTCTCAGATCGCCGCTTGCATTGGCAGCAAAGAGTTCGTTGCGACAACCCCGCAGTACATGAAACTACGCAGTCCCGATCGCGACACAGTTTTGTTTCCGGCTGTTTCCTATCCGACGTATGAGATGGGTGCAATTTTGGCGGGTTGTCGACCAGTAGCAGTGCCAATGACTCCGTCGGGCGGTCTTGATGTTGCCAAGATCTCGGCAAGCGACATCAAACGAGCACTAATGATTTGGTCGAATTCACCGAACAACCCCACTGGCGATCTCGACGACCTGAAATCTGTAGCCGAGTGGGGTCGCAAA
>BJFV01000043.1 GCA_014190055.1 Actinomycetes bacterium | reverse complement strand
TTGTGCGCTTCAGCAAATACCAAAATGCGTACGCTGCCAAAAGCGCGACGAAGAACCCAGCGTGAGCAACCAGGTCTGAACGACCATCCATAAAACCAAAAAGTCGCGGCAAATGAGCCTCGTCAGCAATCTCTTTTGAAATCGGGTCAGGGCGACCTTCGCGCTGAAAAGTTGTTGTCTTCAAAAGCCATAACACCAAGAAATACGCGACGCTGTTGAGCATGATCGTTGTAATCACTTCGTGCGCGCCAGTGCGGGCCTTCAAGACGCCGGCAATGCCGCCAAATAGCGCACCACCAATCGCGCCAGCTAGAACCGCCAAAGGCACTTGCAACCAACCTGGGCCAGTCATCGTGAACCCGACCCACAATGCGGTCATGCCACCGGCCAACATCTGACCAGTCGCGCCGATATTAAACAAACCCGCTTTGAATGCAACCGAAACTGCAAGACCACTCAACAGCAATGGCGTCGTGCCTGTAATGGTGTTTGAGATTGAACGTAAACCCCAGAACGAACCTTCAAACAAAGACTTATACGCAGTAAAAACTGTCGAAAAGGCTTTACCGAAATCACCTGACTTCAATGCGTCGACATCGGTGATAACAATGATTATCGCGCCGACAAGTAGTGATGCGAGAAGTGCCAAAAATGTATAGCGCAGCGACCTGATCAACTCTTTCATGAGTTCACCCCAACCGCATTTTCTGGGCGCGAGCCTGCCATGTACAAGCCAACATCCATATGGCTAACTTTCTTTGGGTCAAGATCAGCAACTATTTTGCCGCGATACATCACCAGAATTCGATCAGACAACGCCATTACTTCATCAAGTTCGGTGCTGACTATCAAAATTGCCGTACCAGAGTCGCGCTCTTTGACGATCTGTTCGTGAATATATTCGATACTGCCGACATCGATGCCCCGTGTCGGCTGTGCTGCCAGCACCAACCGAATATCTCGACTCAACTCGC
Source organism: Actinomycetes bacterium (assembly GCA_014190055.1). Classification (GTDB taxonomy): domain Bacteria; phylum Actinomycetota; class Acidimicrobiia; order Acidimicrobiales; family Ilumatobacteraceae; genus BACL27. The sequence continues at coordinate 7,671 of BJFV01000043.1, read as the reverse complement.
GTGCGACGATAACTTTTTGTTGATTTCCACCCGAAAGCGTTGACGCCAATTGATCAGGATCACTAGTTCGAATGTCATAACTCTGCACCAACTCTTTGGCTTTTTCTTTTGCTTTTGACCATTTCATTTTGAAGCCATTGCAAAATTCAGAATCGTGATATCGAGTCAAAACGAGATTCTCAGTGATCGTCATACCGGTAATCAAGCCTTGACGCTGGCGATCTTCAGGCACATGGCCCATGCCAAGTGTGTGCCGTTGTCGTGGCGACGCCTCGGTTATATCTTTTTCATCAAGCGTCAAAGACCCCTGACTGATGCGTCGCAAACCACTTATCGCCTCAACTAGCTCTGTCTGACCATTGCCCTGCACGCCAGCAACACCAACTATTTCTCCTGCCCGCACCTTGAACGTCACATTTTCGACTATCAAGCGACCATCTGGGTCAATGATGCTCAAGTCTTTTACATCAAGCACAACCTGCTTCGGCGACGCAGTGGCCTTGTTTACAGTCAACTGCACCGGTCGACCCACCATCATCTCGGCGATTTGAGACTCTGACGCCGTCTTCGGGTCGGCGTCACCGACAACCTTGCCACGACGCAAAACGTTTATTCGGTCGGCAATCGTCAACGCCTCTTTCAGTTTGTGCGTGATGAAGACCACACCTTTTCCAGCATCAATAAGCGTGCGAACAATCGAGAAAAACTCGATAATTTCACTCGGCGTCAACACCGCAGTCGGCTCGTCGAACACAACAATCTTTGCGTCGCGCAGCAAAACTTTGACAATCTCAACGCGCTGACGCACGCCAACTGGCAAGTCTTCGACTATCGCATCAGGATCGAGATTCAGGTTGTATCTGTCTGATACCTCGCGCACCTGCTTTCGCGCACGTTCAATATCGAGTGCGCCGAACTTCTTTGTCGGCTCTGAGCCAAGCACGACATTTTCGGCAACCGAGAAAACTGGCACCAACATAAAGTGCTGGTGCACCATGCCGATGCCTGCCTTGATCGCGTCTGCAGGCGAGTGAAAATTGACTGCAGTGCCGTCGATCAGAATTTCACCCTCGTCGGCTTTGTAAAGGCCGTAGAGCACGTTCATTAGCGTCGATTTACCTGCACCATTTTCGCCTACAAGCGCAAGCACCTCACCAGTTGAGATCGACAAATTTACTGAATCGTTGGCAACAACACCAGGAAACCGTTTTGTGATTCCTTGTAACTCAAGTTTCATTTTTGCCGTTACCTCGTTGAGAACGTCTGAAAAGACACTAGTCGGCTCAAATCACGCGTAAAAATTCGCGTACAAAAACAAAGGCCCTACTGCGGGTGCAGTAGGGCCAGAGTTTTAAACTTCTGCCGTTTTTACGGCAAGAAATTAGATTTTAATTGTGCCGTCGGCGATGCCTTTGCCGATTGCCTCTACTTCAGCTTGAAGTTCTGCTGGTACTGCTGTGTAAGCAACACCAACACCACCGTTTGCCAAAGTACCGACATAGTTGTCTGATGTCTTCACACCATTGACTGTGTCTGTGATTGCTGCAAGTACTGCTGCGTCAATGTTCTTCAACACTGATGCGATGTATACCTCTGCAGCATCTGGGTTCGAAACGCTCATGTCAACGTCAACACCGATGATCTTGACCTTGCCACCCGACTCCATTGCGAACTGTGCTGAACCAAGACCCACTGGACCAGCCACTGGGAAAATGATGTCTGCACCTTCGTCTGCCTGACTCTTGGCAATGTTCTTGCCATCGTCGAGGCTCTGGAAGTTTCCAGCGAATGTGCCGTCTTTCTTGGCTGTGTCCCAACCGAGAACCTTAACTTTTGTTCCCTTTTGAGCGTTGTAGTAAGCAACACCCTTAGCAAAGCCGTCCATGAAGATGCTCACTGGCGGAATGTTGATGCCACCGAATGTGCCAACGACGCCAGTCTTGGTCATGCCTGCAGCCAAGTAACCGGCCATGAATGATGGCTGGTCGGTTGCGAACACGAGACCTCGTGCGTTTGCGATTGGTGGATCAAATGCTGAGTCAACGATTGCATAGTTTTTATCTGGGTTTGCTTCTGCTGCAGCTTTTGTTGCGTCGCCGAGCAAGAAACCAACTGTGATGATTATGTTGCAACCCTTGTCAGCAAAGTTCTGCAAGTTTGGCGCGTAGTCAGCATCTGATGCCGACTCAAGCAAGTCGATTGTTACACCGAGAGTTGCTTCTGCGTCCTGCATACCTTTGTACGAAATCTGGTTGAAGCCTTTGTCGTCAACACCACCAGTGTCGGTTACTTGGCAAGCAAGAATTCCTTCACCTGGCAACGCTGCGGTTGTCTCGGCTGTTGTCTCTTCAGTTACCGTCTCTTCTGTTGCTGTGTCGCTGTCACTACCGCAGGCACCTGCGATAAGTGAAAACGCAGCAATGGCAAGAGCAGCAGACTTCAGTCCTTTGCGCTTAATCATTGATTGTTCTCCCTTTGCATACACCCCGATGGTCTATGCGATTTGTGTAACGAGACTAGCGCATCCTGGTAACACGGTGAAAAGTGGGCCAGGTAGGGATCGAACCTACGACCAAGGGATTATGAGTCCCCTGCTCTGACCACTGAGCTACTGGCCCCACGCAATCAGCCAAACGCTACTCGGTCAATTGAGAATTCAGCTAAGCCCAGGCCGTTAATAGGTAACTACAGAGACTGGTCGACTGAATTAAGAAGTGACGTCTTTATGTGCGAATCGATTGATTGCGAGCGCGTAAAGAATGGTGCCCGCGATAAAGCAATAACTGCCACCCCGAATCATCACTGAATAGTCGATGGTGGTCGCCAAAGCATCAAACCACGAAAACGCGTAGTGAACTGGCAGCCAGTCACGAATCTTGCCAAGTGCTGTAATCGTGTCGAGAATGCTGAGCAAAATCGAAATTGCTACAGCAACACCAACTGCACCGAGCGGCGCATCTGTTCGTACGCTCAGGTAAAACGCGAGCCCCGCAATAAACATCAGCGAGATCGCAATATAGATAGTGATGATTGCGATTCGCGAAATCGCGACCGGGTTGGTGAACGTTGCCCCAAGTGGACTTTGCAACGGTTTTGTACCAAACGCAATCGCGCCGACAACCCACGAACTAATCGGCATGATCAACACCGCCAAAACCGAAAGACTCAGACTCACTTTGATTTTCTGCAACAGCAACCGCGCTCGCGGAACTGGTGACGCCAACAAATATCTGAGAGTCGACCACGAAGCTTCCGATGCAACTGTGTCGCCATTGAATAGCGCAATCACTGTGACTAAAAGAAACGGTGTAGCAAAATAAAGCATCGTCACGGTGAAGTTCGAGGCGCCGATAGTTGCGAGACCAATTAAGTCTGTTGTGCCCGAGCCAAGTCGCGTTGGGCCGCCGCTATTTCCTGATGGACCAAATTTGACTGCAATCGCAACCAAAACTGGAAGCGATACAACAAAAAGATATGCAATAGCGGTGCGCTTTCGCTTCAATTGTCGATACAGCTCGACTCGATACGGCAAAGTTTTTGACGGTGAATAGCCCATTAGTTCTCCTGCCCGATTACCAAATCGTCACCGATTAGTTCAAGGAAAATTTCTTCTAGCGATTGCGATCGGCGATTTTTTGACAGCAAATCTTCCATTGGGCCAAATGCAATCAGTTCGCCTCGGTGCATCAGCACAACATGACTACAGGTCTGTTGAATTTCTGCCAGCAAGTGCGACGAGATGACTACTGTTCTGCCCGTTGATGCATAGTTTTTTAGCACCTGTCGCATCTCGGCGATCTGTTGTGGGTCGAGACCGTTTGTCGGTTCGTCTAAAACTAAAAGATCTGGCATGCCGAGCATCGATTGGGCAATCGCCAAACGTTGGCGCATGCCCTGACTGTATGTGCGCACTTTTTTATCCAATGCGGTGCCAAGTTTTGTGATGGCGACAACTTGATCAAGATGCTGCTCACCGTCACGACCAATTGATCGCCAATAGAGTCGAAGATTTTCGCGACCAGATAGATGCGGCAAAAAGCCCGGCCCTTCAATGAAGCACCCGATGTTCGAAAGCGCCGGCGAACCTGGGTAAACAGATTCGCCATTTAAATAGATCGAACCTTTAGTCGGAAAGATCAGACCCATAATCATTCGCAGTGCGGTGGTTTTGCCCGCACCGTTGGGGCCGAGAAGGCCAACTACTTGTCCGCGTTGAACTTCAAACGACAGATCTGCGACCGCGCGATGACCGTCTTTATATGTCTTACTTAGATTTTCTACCGAGACAAGCGCGTCACTCGTCTCTTTGGCCGGCGCGATTTTCGGTCGACGAAGACGAACAAATATTGCTGCGAGAATTACTGAAGCAAAAGCGCCGAGTGGCCACAAGTAGTTTGCTGAACTTGACTGCGCCGCGGTTGCGATGCTCGTTTGATAAGTCAACGGCGAAAGTGGCGATACAGAATAAAAACGCGAGGTCTTCGGCGTTTCATAACCTTGGTCAGTTGAAGAAATGCCGACCGCAATAACGTCGCCAATTGACGCATCCAATATTGTCGCCGGAAGATTTACTACGACATCTGTGCCACCATCTGAGATATTCGTGATTCGCACTGGTGCAACAATTCCGTTTGGCAGATTGATCGCGCCACTCGGTGTTTTCGTGACTAGCGAAAAGAAAAGCGTTGCGTCGGGCTCGGTGCTAGTAATGCGAACCTTGATCGATGACGGCCCAACAATCGAAATTGGTTCAGTCAAAGGGGCACTCTCCAACAAACCGCTTTGGCCAGGCAAAAACGCCGGGCTGAAACCAGCCAGGTTTGAAAGCAATTGTGAGGCAAGTGCGCCCGCCGAACCAATGCCCGGAAGCGCCGAAATCGCGCTCGGCACGCCGCCTATCGGATAAATCATCGCGGCAGTTGGGGTCACCAACTGCAACTGTTTGGGCTCGTTTTCGAACGGCAGATTCTCGCTCGTAAACACTTTTGGAATCACTGTCGAGTCTTGCAACGAAATCGAACCGTTAGATCTTGTGAATTGGAAGATCGGAAATTCGATTTCACGTTCAAATAAATGCTTTTGAAACCACAACAAGAACTGTTCTCGCAAATACGGTGCTTGCGCGTTAGAGCCATCATGGCCATCTGCGTGCCAAATCATTGAAAGCGGATTCTTGGTTTTATTTTTCTTCAACTCTTGAGCAAGTTTGTAACTCTCACTGAGCGGAAACAAAGAGTCGGCTTGACCCTGACTCAAAAGAGTTGGTGCCGAAATTGACGAGGCATATTTGATCGGCGAAACCGACTCGAGAAGTTTTTTGTCGGTCGGGCTTGGCTTACCTTGCAGAACTGCATTCTGATATGCATCACACCAGCGTTGCGCGAACGCACCACACTCGCCGAGATATGCGCTTTGCAAAGTTACCGCAGAAAAAAATGTACCCGCCCAAACTTTTTTGAACGGCCCTGATGCGAGCGACCGCTCGACAGATTGCGGAAACAGACCTTGCTCCAAATCGCTCCATGAAATATCAGAAATCACGGCATCGATTCTCAAGTCGTGGCTGGCAGTCAAGAGAGCATTTGCGCCGCCATACGAACTTCCCATGATTCCGACGCGCGGATCGCCTTCACCATCGAGAAGCACGTTCTTGCTTTTCGAGAGATACGTGATCAACGCGCGCGTATCGGCGACCTCGCTATCAATTGAATTCATCTCAATTTGCCCAGTTGACTCACCAAATCCACGGGCAGACCATGTCATTACGACAAAACCTTTCGATGCAAAAAACTTTGCGTCAGATTCGACCGAGTCTTTACTTCCGCCAAACCCATGCGCTATCAAGATCGCTGGAGCCGGAAGTTTCTTCGGAAGATACTGACTTGTGTCTATTGAAATTCCTGGTGCGGTTTCAATAATCTCTGAAACTTTTTCATCGGCTTTGACAACTGAAGGCGAAATGATTGAAGCAACGATCACCGCCAACGCAGAAATTGTCCGAATCTTCACTCGCTCAATTTAGGGGAAATGTCACACGTATCTTTGTATTTTTAATTGCTAATCTTTGACGCGTGCGCTTTAAACACTCACTTTTAGCCTCGGTGTTACTTATTTCTCTTGCCGCCCAAGCAGCAAGTAGCGCATCGGCTGAGTCGAAAACGAAGAAATACACGGTGACGATGAAGAAGGCTCATCTCCCAACTGCGCCAAATAACGGCACTGATGATTACCGCTGCTTCCTACTCGATCCGAAAGTCACCGAAGATTCAATTATCCGCACAATTCAATTCATCCCGCAGCGTAAGAATTTTGTTCACCACGCAATCATCTTCCGTGTGACTGACGCCGATCTTCCTCAGGCAATTGCGCAAGACAAAAATGGCAAGGGCTGGCCGTGTTTTGGTGGTTCAGGTCTTGGCGGCATGTTGTCTACGTTTGTTTCGACCCCATGGCTTAGTTCGTGGGCTCCAGGTCGTGGTATCGATGTCTCGCCTGCTGGCTACGGCACGCCATTTAAAAAAGGCGAACAATTTGTTTTGCAAGTGCACTACAACTTGTTGGCTGCAAACGGCGGCAAAATTCAAACCGATCAATCAAAAATCGTCATGGAGACAATTCCTGCTAAAGGCGCAAAAGTTAAACAACTTCATGTCGAGCTCTTTCCGGCGCCAGTTGAACTTCCATGCCCCGCTGGCGTGACTGGCCCGCTTTGCGATCGCAAACAAGCGCTCATTGATCTGGCTTCGCGAACTAGCAAAATGAGTGCGTTCGAATCTGCGGGTATCAATATTCTTTGCGGTCAAGATCCATTCAAACCTGCGCCGTCGCTCACCTCGCGTTGTGACAAAGTTATAACTTCAAACTTCACAATTATTGCGGCTGCTGCGCACATGCATCTTTTGGGGCGAACGTTGTCGCTAACGCTGAACCCAGGCACTGCTTCTGAGAAAACAATTCTCGATGTCAAGAACTACACCTTTGATGATCAGTCTGGCACTGTTCTCAAAACGCCGGTCAAAGTTAAAGCCGGCGACACGATTCGAGTGACCTGCTCTTTTGATCCGACACTTCGCCAGAAGCTTCCCGAACTACAAAAGTTGCCGCCCCGCTACATCACTTGGGGCGAGGGCTCTTCCGACGAAATGTGCCTCGGCGTCATCTCCGCCACCAAATAATTTTCAGTCGCTCAATTCTTGGTCACTAGTGGCAAGAGTTGGGGGCGGGGGCGACATCGATGGCTGGGCTGCGAGTGAAAAAACCGCTCGGCTTTAGGTGAAAACCGGTTCGCTCAACTGGCATTACTGGCCAATCTTCGGCCCGCGGAATGTGATTCGTGCCAAACACATGCCATAACACGACGTCGGTGTTTTCAATCTCACGATCAGCGCTCGTCCACTCGGGCAAACCTGCGCCACCTGCATGTTGATACGGATAATCGCCAGCCGGATAACGCTCTTCAGCCCGATTCGCTGTCACCCACAAGTGGTGATACATAAAACCGGCGCGCCGCCCAATCGTCGACTCAGGTTTCGCCAACGGGTACGTCGTATGCCCCGACACAAGTTTGTAACCAACTGGTTTACCCATGTGATTTTTTCGACTTGGGTTAATAATTTTCCAAAACCGACTCTTAAACGGATCAACAACGCGCCGCGCCTCACTCTCGCGCCG
>BJFV01000042.1 GCA_014190055.1 Actinomycetes bacterium | reverse complement strand
GCACGGGCAATTTTCTCTGCGGCCACAATGCGACCACGAGTGGTTAAGTCTGCGTGTTCTTCACGCAATCTCTCATAGGTTTTTCGCGAAAGTTGATGGATCATGACCTTAAAAATGCTATCTAGATCGCGCCAAGTTAATGGTCGGCTTTCGCGCGTGTTTGCGCCGTACGATTAAAGGCATGGTTTCGCAAAAACTGAATGTCAAAACACGTGGCGACAAATAATTCTATGGCGAGTCATCGTGTTGCTGTCATCGGTGGCGACGGTATCGGTCCAGAAGTTCTTGCTGAGGCGTTAAAAGTTGTCGGCGCGACTGGCGTCAAACTTGCAACGACTAATTTTGATCTGGGTGGTGCGCGATATTTGCGCGATGGCGAAGTTTTGTCAGATGCGACTCTTGCCGAGTTGCGCAAGTTCGATGCGATTTTGCTTGGCGCTGTCGGCACGCCAGGTGTGCCACCAGGCGTTATTGAGCGTGGCCTGTTGTTGAAGATGCGATTTGAGTTAGACCTTTATATAAATCGACGCCCGTTTAGTGGCACGGCTCCGGGCCACACCAAACCGCACGACTTTGTTGTGATTCGCGAAAACACTGAAGGTCCGTATGTGGGCGAAGGCGGCGTGTTGCGTCGTGGCACACCCGATGAAGTTGCGACGCAGGGCAGCGTTAATACTGCAAAAGGTGTCGAGCGTTGCGTGCGTTATGCGTTTGAACTTGCTCGCACACGAAGTCGCAAGCACTTGACACTTGTTCATAAAACGAATGTGCTCACTTTTGCGGGCGACTTATGGCAACGCACGTTTGATCGTGTTGCAAAAGAATTTACCGATGTCGCAACTGCATATAACCATGTTGATGCGGCGTGCATTTATTTTGTGCAAGACCCGCATCGCTATGACGTAATCGTCACCGACAATTTGTTCGGCGACATTCTCACCGATTTGGGCGGCGCTGTTTCGGGTGGCATCGGTGTTGCATCGTCGGCGAATTTGAATCCAACTCGCAGTGGTCCATCAATGTTCGAACCGGTGCATGGTTCGGCACCAGATATTGCCGGCAAGGGTGTCGCAAACCCAGTAGCGGCGATCTTGTCGGCTGCCCACATGCTTGAGTTTCTCGGTGAGGCACGCGCCGCCGAGGTGTTGCGAGGCGCTTGCGCCGAGCCTGTTTCTGGCTCAACTGTCGCAGTCGGTGACGAAATCGCACGCCGCGTCAAGGCGATTATTTAAAGCCTCACTCATAGACTGAAATTCAGAAAATTCAGGAGACTTAATGCCAATCACAACCACGCCAAAAATTTGGATGAACGGCTCGCTCGTCAATTGGGACGACGCGAAGGTGCATGTTCTCACTCACACATTGCACTACGGCACTGGCGTCTTCGAAGGCATTCGCGCATACGAGACAGCAAATGGTCCTGCAGTTTTTCGTTTGACCGACCACATGAAGCGCTTGCACAACAGCGCAAAAATCATGGGCATGGAGTTGCCGTATTCGGTTGAAGAACTTGTCGAAGCAACCAAGCAGACCGTGAAATCAACTGGTCTACCGTCTTGTTACATTCGTCCGATTGCTTACTACGGCTACGGCGAAATGGGTCTCAACACTTTGCCGTGCAAAGTTGATGTGGCGATCGCATGTTGGCCATGGGGCGCTTATCTCGGTGACGACGCTGTTCAAAAAGGCGTGCGCATGAAAATTTCTTCATGGACACGTCACGATCACAACACAATGCCACCCGCGGCAAAGACTGTCGGCAACTACGTCAACTCGTCTCTGGCAAAAGTCGAAGCACTTAAAGCCGGCTACGACGAGGCGATCATGCTTTCACCGAGTGGTTTGGTCGCCGAATGCACAGGCGAAAACATTTTCTGCGTGCGCAACGGTGTGATTTTGACTCCGCCACTTTCGGCTGGTGCTCTCGAGGGCATCACACAGTCGAGTGTTTCAACAATTGCTCGTGACTTGGGTTTTGATATTCGTGTCGACAACATCGCCCGCAGTGACCTCTACATCGCCGACGAAATTTTCGTTTGCGGCACTGCTGCCGAAGTTGGCTCGGTTAACTCAGTCGACGAACGCAAGATTCCATGCCCTGGTCCGATGACTAAGGCGATTGCAGCAACCTATGCCAAAGCCGTGCGTGGTCAAGACGACCGCTACAAGCAATGGTGTGAGTTGGTCAAGTAGAACTTATGTCACAAAACCGCGAACTCGTCGAAGTTTTTGACACCACACTTCGTGACGGCATGCAGGTCGAAGGTGTCTCGGCAAGCGTGCAAGACAAACTTCGCATCGCTGAACAACTCGATTTTCTTGGTGTTCATTACATCGAAGGCGGTTGGCCTGGTGCTAACCCGAAAGACATCGAGTTCTTTGCTCGTGCACGCACTGAATTAAGTCTGAAAACCTCGACACTTGTTGCGTTTGGCTCAACTCGTCGCCCGATGGGCAAAGTTGATGACGATCCGACGCTTCGCAATTTGGTTGAAGCCCAGACCAGTGCAGTGTGCATTGTGGCTAAATGTTCGGCTTATCACGTTGAACAAGCCCTGCAAACCACACTCGACGAGGGTGTGGCGATGGTCAGCGATTCGGTCAAATATTTAGTTGCTAACAACCGTCGCGTGCTCGTCGATATGGAGCATTTCTTTGATGGCTACAAGCACAACGCTGAATATTCGTTGCGAGTTCTTGAGGCAGCCGTTATCGGCGGTGCAACACATTTGGTTTTGTGCGACACAAACGGCGGCTCACTGCCAAACGAAGTTGAAAAAATCGTCGCTGATGTTCGTCGCCACATGGGCACCGACGTCGTAATCGGCATTCATTGTCACGATGACACGGGTTGTGCGGTAGCCAATTCGCTTGCCGCCGTGCAAAGTGGTGCACGACATGTTCAAGGCACGCTCAACGGTTTGGGCGAGCGCACTGGCAACACAAACTTGACGACTGTTATTCCAAACTTGCAACTCAAACTCGGCTACGAGTGTTTGCCTGAAGGTCATCTCGAGCGTCTCACGCAAGTCAGCAATCATGTCGCCGAAGTTTTGAATCGCCCAATGAACCCGCAGGCACCATACGTTGGTGCGTCGGCATTTGCGCACAAAGCAGGTTTGCATGTGTCTGCAATCGCTCGCGCCAAAGACGCATACGAGCATGTTTCGCCAGAACTCGTCGGCAACGGCACTCGCTTTTTGGTTTCAGAAATGGCAGGTCGTGCAACGATCACGATGAAGGCCCAGGAATTGGGCATCAAACTTGATGGTCCGGCAATCGGTCAAGTCATCGACGATCTAAAGCGACTTGAGTTTGAGGGCTACCACTTCGAAGCAGCCGATGCATCGCTTGAGTTGCTCATGCGCCGCGCCGCAGGCTGGGATCAATCGTTTTTCAAAGTCGAGTCGATGCGTGTTATCACCGACGAAGCAGCAAGTGGCACATTCACCACAGAAGCCACCGTCAAAGTTTGGGTTGGTGAAACTCGCAGTGTGTTTACATCTGAAGGCAATGGTCCGGTAAATGCAATCGACACTGCGTTGCGTGAAGCGTTGCGGGCAAGTTATCCGCAATTAGAGCGCGTGCATCTCACCGACTATAAAGTTCGAATTCTTGACTCGGGTTCGGCAACAGGTGCGGTCACTCGCGTTTTGATTGACGCCACCGACGGTGAGCGCACGTGGACAACAATCGGTGTTTCGGCGAACATCATCGAAGCATCGTGGCGCGCACTTGAAGAGTCGCTCGTGTACGGCTTGTTGCATTTGCAATCTTGATCTTGATTTAAATGTTCTAGGCTGGTCGCGTCATGGCAGCACCAAAGTTCACACCGCTAGATCCGACAGATCGCCCGCGAACATATTCTTCGCCTGAACATGTGCCGTCACCGTGGCGCAACGATAAACCGGCAGCAATCGTGGCTCGGCAACCCAAAGGTCAAAAACTCGGTTATCAAGGCCCAGATCAGGGCTATGCACTAAAACTCGCCGAAGGTTTACGCGACTCAATCGTTTTGCAGCCAGGCGAGTCTGCCGATGATGCAATTCGTGGCGCAATCGCCATCGCTTTGCGTCGTGCCTCGAAATTTGGGCGAGCACCGGTGATTCATGATTTGACTGTTGCATTCGGTATTTGGGGCTTCATGTTGCTTGATCCACCAGCCGACCTAGTTGCGCGACGCAAAGAGTTGTTCGCTGGTTTGGGTGATGCAGCGCACCACTATTCAGAAATCCGCGCGCTTGTCGACATGGTGCCAGAAAGCACAATGCTCATGACACCAGAACAAGTGCGCACCGGCATGCCAGGCAGTTGGCGTGCGCTTACTGGCGCTTAAAAATTATTTATCGATTGCGTGCGCCTCAAGATTTTTGAGCGCAACAAATTCGAGTGTGAGAGTGTGAGTTGAACGCAACTTAACTTTTGGTGCTTTGCCAGCCTCGAATGCTTCTTGCCAACGTGGTGCACAAAGACACCATTGGTCGCCAGGCTTTAGCCCAGCAAAACCATATTGCGGCATCGGCGTTGAAAGATCGTTGCCGACTGACTTTGAATATTCAAGAAATTCTGCGGTCATTATTGCGCACACAGTGTGTACACCCGCGTCGTCACCGCCAGTTTCACAACAGCCTGTGCGATAAAAACCAGTCATCGGGTCAAAGTTGCACGGCTCGAGAGGCTCGCCATAAACGTTTGTTTGCTGACCAATTGTCATTGTGCTGCGAAGTTTCTAGTTGATTGAAACGCCGACAAGGCGACCAATTACATATGTGACGCCGACAGCGAGCAACATAATCGCCACTTGTCGAACCGCACTTGAAATTTTTGATCTTTCGGCTTGTTGACCGATTGCGTAACCAGCAATAGCGGCTGCAATTACGGCAACGATCACTGACGCGTACCTTGCAGAGTTGCCGCTACTAAAAATCCATGGCACAACAGGCAGCATCGCGCCGGCCAAAAATGTGATGAGCGAAATAAACGCGATCTGAATCGGGTTTGGTAAGTTGCCTGCATCGAGACCAAATTCTTCACGTGCGTGCACGACGACTGCGCGCTCTGGGTCACGCATAACTTCGGCGGCAGAGATTGCGGCTTGCTCGCGCGACATGCCATGTTGTCGATACATCGCGGCCAACTCAGAAGTTTCGGCCTCTGGGTGAAGTTTTAACTCTCGCAACTCGAGCGCCATCTCACGCTCGACAAGGTCGTTTTGCGCGCTAATTGAGACCCATTCTCCAGCAGCCATACTTGCCGCACCAGCAACAGCAGCAGCGATGCCGGCGAGACGTACAACACTTGAATCAACACCGCCAGCAGCAAAACCGATAATCAAAGAAACATTTGAAACTAAGCCGTCACTGAAACCGAAAACTCCGGCGCGCGCTGCGCCACCAGAGAGTGCGCGATGGTCGGGGTGACCTTCATGTTCGAGAGTTTTCTTTGCCACGACTTCAACATTACTTCTGTCTCGGGTGCTTGCGCTCACCGAGATAGCCTGATGACAGATGGCACAGACACCGCGCTACCGATTCGCGCCGTCACCAACAGGTTATTTTCATGTCGGTGGTGCACGAACTGCTCTCTACAACTGGATTCTTGCATTGCAATCGAATGGTGTTTTTGTTTTACGGATAGAAGACACCGATGATTCAAGAAATAATCCGCAATGGACACAGGGCATTCTCGATGCGCTTGCTTGGCTCGGCATAGATAATAAAGATTCGCACTTCGAAGGGCCGTTCTTTCAGTCGGCCAATGCTGCTTTGCATGTTGAAGCTGCTGAGAAACTTTTCGCGCAAGGTGCTGCATATTATTGCGACTTGTCATCTGAAGATATTCAGAAGCGTGCCAAAGAATCAGGCAAACAGGGTTACGACGGCTATTCGCGTGATCGAGGTTTAGGGCCAGGCGAAGGTCGAGTTTTGCGATTTCGTGTGCCTGAGGGCGCGACAATTGTTCAAGATCAAGTTCGGGGCAGTGTCGAGTTCGATAATTCGACAATTGAAGATTTTGTCTTGCTGCGTGGCAACGGTTCACCGGTGTTTTTACTGGCAAACGTCGTAGACGACATCACACAAGGCATTACTCATGTCGTGCGGGCCGAAGAGCATCTGCCGAATGCGCCAAAACAACAGATGATTTGGCGTGCGCTGGGCCACGAGCCACCGAGTTGGGCTCACGTTCCGGTGCTTGTTAACGAACAGCGAAAAAAACTTTCGAAGCGTCGCGACAAAGTGGCAGTCGAACAATATCGAGAAGAAGGAATTCTCTCGGCTGCGATGAAAAATTATTTGATGACGCTTGGTTGGGCGCCAACGGGCGATACAGAGATTGTGCCGTTCGAGAAAATAACTGCCGAGTTTGATTTGAGCAGCGTCAATCATTCGCCGGCTTTCTTTGACATTGTCAAATTGCATTCGTTCAACGCCGACTACATTCGCGCGATGCCAGTCGATGAGTTCATTCGCGCATGCGAACCTTGGTTGGTGGGTGCAAAAGCGCCATGGCAAGCACAAGATTATGACGCAAAAGTTTTTGAAGAAATAGCCCCGTTAGTTCAGACTCGTGTGCAGTTGCTGCAAGATGTGCCGAGCATGGTCGACTTTTTGTTCTGCGATTTGCCGACGATTGATGATGCTGCATTCGCTAAAGCGTTTTCGCCAGAGTGGGCGAGTGCAACACTGATAGAAATTCGCGATGGCTTCAAGACATGTGAGTTCACACCTGATGCACTCAAAGCCGTAGTTGAAGCAGTAGGCGAAAAGCATTCGTTGAAATTGGGCAAGATGCAAGCGCCACTGCGGGTGGCTGTGACTGGGCGCAGTGTTGGTCCGCCATTGTTCGAGCCGATTGCGATGTTGGGTCGAGACGCAACACTCAAACGAATTGATGTCGCGCTCGCCAAAAAGGTTTAAGCGAGTTTTAATCAATGAAGTTGCGACGAGTTCTTCAGTCGCTTGGTGTAACTGTTCTAATTGCGACGGTTTACTTCTTCGTCTCGTTGTTGCAAGTGTGGAACACGGGTCGTAGTGCTGATCGCCAACCAGTTGATGCAATTGTCGTGCTCGGCGCTGCTCAATATGACGGTCGACCATCGCCGCAGTTGCAGGCTCGCCTTGACCATGCGCTCGAATTATGGAACCTCAACTTGGCTTCATACATTGTGGTTACAGGCGGCAAACAAGAAGGTGATCGATTTACTGAGGCGGCAACTTCGCGCAAGTTTTTTGAGTCAAGCGGCGTAGCCAGCGACCTGATTTTTGAAGAAAATTCTGGCACGACAACTTATGCGTCGTTGCTTGCTGTTTCGCAAGTTGCTAATCAACTGAGTATTGATCGTGTGTTGATTGTGAGCGATCCGTTTCATCTTCTTCGCGCAAAATTAATCGCTAACGAAGTTGGTCTTAAGGCGAGTTCGTCATCGACACAGTCGAGTGTGATTCGCGGTGGTGACGCTTTTAGGCACAATATTCAAGAGGCCGCGGGTGTTGCCATTGGTCGCATAGTTGGTTTTCAACGCGTTGATTCGTGGACTAATTAATTAGATATTTGCGATATCGTAAAACCGTCACTCTGGGGAGTGGTGTAACTGGCAACACAGCAGATTCTGGTTCTGTTATTCAGGGTTCGATTCCTTGCTCCCCAACGCCACAATGCTGCGCATTGTTCTGCTTCGCGCCTCAACGCTTTGCTTGATTACTTGGTTGTTCGGTTGCGTCGCGGCTTTTTGGTTGGCTTGGGTTCGTCAATACCCAACAGTCTGCAAACTGCTCGCTTGGCAATGAAATCCCAGTCATCGCTCTCTGGGTGGGTGCTATCAAGATCAATTAAAACTCTTCCGTTAAGCGTGCCGACTAACCACGAATAAAACATCTGTGGATTGAAGTCATCGTCGATCCATTTTTTTGCTTGGGCGTATCGGATTGGCTCAGCAGCGACTTTGTTAATGCTGTCGTGCATGCTTGCGATTTCTTTGGCTAAAAGACGGTCTGATTGGGCGTTTCCTAAAACATTGACTCGAGTAGATCGAATTGGTTTGCGCTTGTCAGAATAAATCACTTCCAAGATTTGGTGTACAAGCTTTGTGAACTCAGCTTTGCTTTTGCACGAATACACAGCCTCGGCGAAGTCTTGTTGCAAAGTTGCGAGTGGCAGGCGATAACGGCTGGCTTGTGCCGCTCGAATCAGCCCGTATCGGTCGCCAAAGAAGTAGTAGACCGACGGGGCAGTCGTGTTGGTTGCCTTGCATATATCTCGAATTCTGACCCCCGATTCACCTTCTTTTTCGATGGCTCGTATAGCCGCTTTTATCAAGCGTTCACGGGTGTTTCTGGGGTCTGTCACAGATGCCAATATAACTGCTTTACCGTCATCAAGAATTCGTGCAATTTGTAACATTGTTAGATACAGTCAGGAATTGACTATTAGATATGTAAAGCCGAGGACAGCAAAATGGACATTTGGATGGCCACAATTTCCTTGGTTGCACTTGCGGTTTTTGCCGTTCTAGCGTTTCAATCAGTGCGCACTCGTAGAAACGAGATCGAGCGTCGTCGCCGAATTTTGAATCGCTATCGCGAATAGCTGCGCAGTTTTAGAGGCGCGAGTGACGAGCGCCATTCGCTAATCATCCGAGTCAAATTCCGAATACTAATTTGTGGTTTTTATATCACATCTATATAGTTTTATAACTATGTTA
>BJFV01000041.1 GCA_014190055.1 Actinomycetes bacterium | reverse complement strand
AACTTAAGTTTCGCGACAGACTCGGTCAGCGTCTTGTTCGATGCATATTTGGTTTAGCACTTTTTGCAATCGGCATTTCTTTGCAAATGAATGCAAACATTGGCGCGCCCCCGTGGGACGTTTTCCATCAAGGTGTTGCCAAGCAGACCGAGATCTCAGTGGGCAGAGTCATCGTGATGACGGGCTTCATATTGCTTTTGCTCTGGATACCACTTAAACAAAAACCCGGGCTTGGCACGATTCTTAACGCACTCGAAATTGGCTTGGTTGCAGATTTGGCACTCGCAATCATCCCTGAGCCGAAAAATATTTTTGTTCGCGTAATTATGGCATCGCTCGGCATTGTCATCGTTGCGATTGGCACTGGCTTCTACATCGGCAGTGCACTCGGGCCTGGGCCCCGCGACGGTTTGATGACAGGCCTCGCCAAGCGCGGAATTCCAATTCGAATCGGACGGACCGCAATTGAAGTCACAGTTTTGGTTGTGGGCTTATTGCTTGGTGGCCAAGTTGGCATCGCAACTTTTGCCTTCGCTTTAGGCGTCGGCCCACTTGTCCACTTCTTCTTGCCTCGATTGGCAATTAATAGCGGTAACGCTCGGCCTTAAATGGTCCGTTTGGTGGCACACCAAGATATTCAGACTGCTCGTCAGAAAGTTTTGTTAACTTCGCCCCGAGAGAATCTAGATGCAACGACGCAACTTTCTCATCGAGATGTTTTGGCAGTACGTAAACACCAAGTGGATAATTCTTGGTGTTATTGAATAATTCGATTTGCGCAATCACCTGATTGGTAAACGAGCAACTCATCACAAAACTTGGGTGACCAGTAGCGCACCCGAGATTCACCAATCGTCCTTCTGCCAGAACAATCACAGAATGACCGTCGCTGAACGTCCAAAGATCGGTGCCGGGCTTTAGTTCGTCGCGAGTTGCGCCACTTCGTGACAGCCCAGCCATATCAATTTCATTGTCGAAGTGTCCGATATTGCAAACAATCGCATTGTGCTTCATTTTCGACATATGTTCAGCCGTGATAATTGCTTCATTTCCAGTAGCAGTTACAAAAATGTCGGCAACCTTAAGCACATTCTCGAGCGTGTCGACGATGTAGCCCTCCATCGCGGCTTGCAAAGCGTTAATCGGATCAATTTCGGTAACCACAACTCGTGCACCTTGCCCGCGCAAACTCTGAGCACAGCCTTTGCCTACGTCGCCATAACCACAGACAACAGCCATCTTGCCGGCGATCATCACATCGGTTGCGCGATTCAAAGCATCAATCAGCGAGTGACGACAGCCATAAAGGTTGTCGAATTTACTCTTCGTAACACTGTCATTGACGTTGATCGCAGGAAACAAAAGTTCGTTGTCTTGGGCCATCTTGTAAAGACGCTTGACACCGGTTGTCGTTTCTTCAGTAACACCTTTAATTAGTTTCGACATTTTCGTCCAACGATTTGGGCTCGTCTTCAAACCGCGTTGCAAAAGACCAAGAACGATTGCAAGTTCAGGGTTCGAAGCCGTAGTCGGATCTGGAACTGCGCCTTTCTTTTCGTATTCAACGCCCTTGTGCAACAACATTGTCGCATCTCCACCGTCATCCAAGATCATGTTCGGACCATCTCCGTCAGGCCAAGTCATCATCTGGTCTGTCGCCCACCAATACTCTTCGAGAGTTTCACCCTTCCATGCATAAACCGGCACACCTTGTGGGTTGTCTTGCGTGCCATTAGGGCCAACTACAACAGCAGCTGCTGCATGGTCTTGAGTTGAAAAGATATTGCAACTCGCCCAACGCACCTCGGCGCCCAAGTGCACCAAAGTTTCGATCAAGACAGCCGTCTGAATCGTCATATGCAAAGAACCCGAAATTCGTGCACCCTTGAGAGGCTTTGACGCACCAAACTCTTTGCGCAAGGCGCGTAAACCTGGCATCTCATGTTCGGCTAAGTGAATCTCTTTTCTGCCAAACGGCGCAAGCGATAAATCTGCAACTCGGTAATCTTTTCGCGCTGCCATTGATGATGTCATGATGCTCCTGTTTTTACTTTTTCTAAAAGGTGGGTTTCAGGTTTAGTTGAGCCACTTTGGCCATTATCCGCTCGTGCTCAACTTGATTGACGATCGTGGCTTCATCAATCAACATCACCGGGATGCCTTGACGAACTTCGTAGCGCATTTGTAGACGAGGGTTGTACAGCATTTCTTCGTCCGCAACGTAAAACAAGTTTCCCTTATCTTTTGGGCAAGCCAAAATCTCAAGCAACCGCGAATTGACCAACGAATGAGGCGATGACACGGCTATCACGATAACACTTACGGCAGTTAGGCCGTGATCAACATCAACAACTCAGCCACGTGTTCGTCGCACTCTTCGCGTGTTTGCGCTTCGAGATTCAAGCGCAGTAGTGGCTCGGTGTTTGAAGGTCGAACATTGAACCACCAAGTGCCGCAGTCAACAGTAAGACCATCAAGGTGATCTTGCGGAAATTTGGCGAACTGCTTTGTTATACGTTCAATCACTTCTTTAATGTTGCCCACTTGGGTGTTTATCTCGCCACTATTTGCATATTTCTCAAATGGCCTGCGCAACTCAGATAAAGACTTTCCAGTGCGACACATCTCGCCGAGCACAACCATTGTCGCGATCAAACCGCTGTCGGCACGATAATTGTCAGCAAAGTAGTAGTGACCAGAATGTTCGCCAGCAAACACTGCACCAGTTTGAGCCATCACTTGCTTCATATAACTATGGCCATTCTTTGTGCGAATCGCTTTGCCGCCCAACGACGTGATTGTCTCGGGCACGATTCGCGAGCAAATCAGGTTGTACAAAATCGTCGCACCCGGATTCTCGCGCAAAAATACTGAGGCCAACAATGCAGTTGTGGTGCTACCAGAAACACTCTTGCCTGTCTCATCGACCAAGAACACTCGATCAGCATCACCGTCGAATGCGAGACCAACATCGAATTTGCCGGCAACCACGCGTGCTTGCAAGTCGCGTTGATTGGCAGGCTGAATTGGGTCGGCGGGATGATTCGGAAACGTCCCGTCGAGTTCACCGTACATTATTTCGATTTCAAATTTTCGCAGCCGATCAAAGACCGCTGGTGCAACCAACCCACCCATACCGTTTGCGGTGTCTGCGACAACTCGCAGTTTAGAAATACTGTCGACGTCGATAAAGCTCACGACATGGTCGACAAATTCGGCGAGCATGTTTTTCTTTGTGACTTCACCTTGAGTCTTTGAAGCAGCCGGACCCTTGCCGTCTAAAACATCTTGGGCGATCACTTTCATCTCACGCAATCCGTTATCGATGCCGATAGATCTGGCACCTGACAAGCAACATTTGATTCCGTTATATTGCGCCGGATTATGCGAAGCCGTAAACATTGCGCCAGGAGCGTTCAACTTGCCCGAAGCAAAATAAAGCATGTCAGTGCTCGCAAGACCAAGATTTATTACATCAACACCCTGTTCGGTGAGACCATTCTGAAATGCTTCGATGAGAGAAAGCCCACTCGGACGCATGTCGTGACCGACAACAATTGTTTTGGCGTCCGAAAATTTTGCAAATGCCACGCCAAATGCGTGTGCCAAAGTCTCATCGAGTTGATCGGGCACTGTGCCCCGAATGTCATACGCCTTGACAACCGCATCTAGATTTGGCACGACTGTTAAGACTAGCGGCTCAATAATTTGCGATTTCGTTCAACTTGGCGACCACGCCAGCGAACTGCCATTGTGGCCACACCAAGAAACGTCATGAAGTATGCAAAAAAATCTATAAACGAATAGCCATAGTGCAACCGAACTTCATTGCTAGTTGGAATCACAACCATCATGTTTGGCGCAACACGAAACGGACCTTCGGCATTTTCAACTTTCCAATTCGGAAAATAACTCATTCGCACTAGAACTGGTACACCAACTTTGTCTACGGTGAAACTGATTGATTCGTCTTCGAGTACCGTGTTGCTGACTTGAACAGCCGGTAACTCAACTTTGGTTATCGTCTCTGACGGCTTAACTATGTCGACTCTGCGAGACGAATCTGTGGGTTCACCCTGACGGCGATTTAAGTCGACTACTGCTTCAACTTTTTGCCAACTATCGGGGCCACTTGCAACTGGCACCGCCGCCCAATCTTCGGGGTGCTGAAACCAGCTAGTGCCGATCTCAAGCCATCGTTCTTTTGGATCACCGACTTTGCTCGTCACAATCACAGGTTGAACCGACATCGGCACAACCAAATCACTCGCTTCAACTTTGTAAATCACCCAAGGGCCACTCTGTGCAACTTTGACCAGAGCCGCTTGCATATTTGCCTGACTAATTGCTTCGGCTGTAAATGCCATGTAATAGCGAACGCCAAGTTCTTGTAGATAGCGCACCCCGAGACCCGCGTTGTTGTCGTCATAACGCAACTCGCGAACTGGGTTGCTGCTCTGCTTCGACATCGCTGCGGCGGTGATGAAGTGATACGGCGTGGTTCCGGCTGCTTCAAAATTCAAACCTTCCATCGAACCGATGCATCCTTTTGTCCAATGCGGCAAGAGCATGAGCGACATCGTCGTGCCGTATTTATTCAGTTCACCGTTGTTTTCCCACAACGCACGACCACAACCAAGGTTTGGATCTTGACCAATATTTTTCATCGTCTCAACAACGGCTCGATATTCGGCATAGGCGCTCTTGCCCTCGTAGCCAGTGAAGTTCCATCGAGCCCAACCATCAACAAAGCCGTCGTTGGTCGCCTTCGTCGAAACGAAACCCCACTTATATATAGTCTCGCCAGCCGCATTCGTCGTGATTTTGCCGAATGGCATTTCTTGAAACCGAAAACCGATTATTCCAACGACTATTACGGTGAAAGCAGTTATCCAAGACAAATTGAACTTTGGGCTTTCAGAGATCGATGAAAGTGGCTTGATACCTTCAACAGATTGCTCGACCAACGCTTTGCGACCGAGTTGCTGCAGTCGATAAAACGTCGACAACCAAACTGCCGATTGATAAATGCCAATAACCATCATGAAGTAGCGCAGCAAATATAAAAACGGCAACAATCGCGGATTCCATAGCAAGCCAATTACTGGCAGGCTCTCGCGCCCGAAATAAACACCCAGCACCAGAACAATGCAGTACGCGCCCATCCATATACCTGTTCGATTACGAGCCTTGACGAAATTGGCAAATGCAATAACTGCAAAGCCGGTGATCACAATGTCCCAAAATGTTGTCAACGGAAAGTACATGCTCCAAAAAGAATCACTTGCACCACTCGGGCGAGGCTCATATTTCATGTCGGTCATGTATGCATGACCAGTCAAGAACGGTAAAACCCAAAACGATGAGAGTAAAACAGCAGTAATCGAAACTGTCAACGCCGTCATCGCACTTCGGCGCTCAAACCAAACGGCAGCAAGCAAGACGACGCCACCAAAAACAAAGAGCAGGACAATGCCGTGACTAAGCGCGCTCAATGCGACGACTAACGCAGTGAGCATTTTGCCGCGATGTTCTTCGAAAGCTCGAATCAAAAGACCAAAGCCCAAGACAGCCAACGACAACGAGATCGAAAATGAGAACTCGCCTGCCATCGTCGAGGCAATGTTGCCCCCATAAATCGTAAAGCTCTCGTCGTAGAGAAAAACGACCGATGCGAGAGTCAGCAATTCAGGAATTGGAAACAAAAATTTCGCGAACTTGCCAAATAGCCATGTACACACCGGCAAAGTCAAAATGCCCAGAACGGCGATCAGCTTAAGTGCGATGCCGTAAGGCAAAATCAGGTCGATCAACAAAACCGCCAATGCAGGCACGACCATGTAGAACCGATACATCGGAAACCCTGAATACCAGTCGTTACTCCAACCTGTTAGGCGAAAGTGTGGAAGTAGAAAATCTCGCAAATAAGCAGGGCCGTAAACATGAGCCCCCATGTCGCCACCTGTTGGCGTGTTGTTTCTCAAAATCAACTCAGGATGAAGCGTCATCAACAACATAAATGTCGAGCCAGCAACAACAATTGCCGAAGTGATCTGCTGGGCAGACCAACGCTTTGAAAATAGCTCTTTCACTACTGACAAACTCTACACGCGAGCAACTGTTGGCTTTCTAAAGTGTTGCAACTAGCAAGAGTCCGGTTGCATTAAAAGCAACATGGGCAATTATCGACATACCAATTCTGTTAGTTCGGTAAAAACAAAAACCCAACACGAGAGCGAATGCAAGTAAGCCCGGCAACTCGACAAGCCGTAAGTGCACCGCTGCAAACCAAACTGCAGTTATCAACATTGCGACACTACGACTGAACCGATTACTCAAACTTGACTGAATCAATCCGCGATACACCAATTCTTCGATCAGTGGCGCGCCAACGACTACTACCAAAACTAAAACAAGTAACCACATTCCTGTTGCGTTTTCAAACAAATCTCGTGCACGCTTTTCAACAAGTTCTGGAGCAAATTTTTCGGGAAACGCCAGACGAAATGGCCAAGTAACCAAGCCGACCAACAACAACTGACTAGCAACGCCAATTGGCACACCCCAAAGATCAACTTTGCGAAAGCTTAAAAAATAATCTCGTGAGAAAACTCCCGAACCAAATTTTCTAGAAACTAAATACAGACCAACCGCAAATGGCACCCAGAGCGCAAGGGCCGAAAGTCCGAGAAACCATTTGGGCTCTTGACCGTCAACCAAATCTGTATTGCCGGTCGCCACCAAAATCGCCGAACTCAATATCAGTGCAACTACATAACTAGAGCACCACGCAAAAATCGCGATTCTGAGAGTTATTTTTTTTGAACCAACGGGCTCCTGACCATACGGCGGAGCCCAAGGCGATTGGTTCATCCCGCGAGGCGGTTTGGCATCACAACTCTGAATCGGTTGCGGCGATCTTCAAGCCTCCAACCCGACGGAGCCGTAATTCTTACACCGTGGCGATCACACAGGTCATACGCGTGCGGGTCTCGCTCTGCGGTCAAGTCATCGATCCATACAAGCGCGCGACTGTATTGATAAGTCAAAGTTATTGAAGCGAGTTCGTTGCATGTGCAACGCGAGCATCGACGAACCATGACTTTCACATTAATTGATGAGACCATCGCCACAGTGGATTTCAATGCACTCGTTGGTGAAACACTCGCCATTGTGTACAGCGATAATCGGGTCGTATCATTGAAACCGTGACCAAACTTCCACCCCCTCCACCACCTGCAAAACCTTCGTCACCGAAGCGCAAACCAGCGGCTCGCAAAAAGCCCGCAAATTTTTTGGGCAAAAAGTCGAACAAGAATTCAAACAACAAGTCCAACGTTAAAAATGAAAGCGACAAGCCAGGCATGCCCCGTTGGGCAACCTGGGCCATTGTCGCAGTTGTTGTGCTTCTGATCGCCGGACCTCGAATTTGGCCAACATCCACTGCAACCAAGTTCACCTACACCGAATTTCTTGAACTCGTAAAACAAGGTCAAGTACAACAAGTTGAGATCAACAATTTGTCGAATCAAATCAGTGGCACTTTGAAAGACGGTGGTGAATTTGTCACCACTGGTGCTGTTGCTCTATCTGATGCTGATGAAACTTTGCTCAAAGAAAAAGGTGTCGACTACGACTATTCGACCCCGCAAGGCAACTTCTTCACAAATCTGATTCCGTTGTTGTTGCCGTTTATCTTGATCATGGGTTTCTTTTTTTGGATGCAAAAGCGCGCCATGGGTCAAGCCGGAAGCATCATGTCGATCGGCAGAAGTCGTGCGAAGAACTACAACGCAGACAAGCCCGCAACTACTTTTGCTGATGTCGCCGGCTACGACGGCGTCAAGCAAGAAATTCGTGAAGTTGTCGACTTCCTCAAAATGCCGGAGAGTTTCAAAGAAATTGGTGCTCGCGTTCCTAAGGGTGTTCTTCTGGTCGGCCCTCCGGGTACGGGCAAAACCCTTTTCGCTCGGGCAGTTGCTGGCGAGGCAGGTGTTGGCTTTTTGTCAGTAACCGGTTCTGACTTCATGGAGATGTTTGTCGGCGTTGGTGCGAGCAGAGTTCGCGATCTCTTTCAACAAGCAAGAAAAATGGGGCGAGCGATCATCTTCGTTGATGAAATCGATTCGATTGGTCGCAAGCGTGGCGCCGGGCTCGGTGGCGGTCACGACGAGCGTGAGCAAACTCTCAACCAATTACTCGCCGAAATGGACGGCTTCGAAACAACCGAAGGCGTCATCGTGATGGCCGCTACTAACCGTCCCGACATTTTGGATGCTGCCCTGTTACGACCGGGTCGCTTTGACCGACAAGTCATCATGCCGTTGCCAGAATGCGAAGAACGCCTCGCGATTCTTACCGTGCACTCAAAGGGAAAGCGAATGGGCACTGATGTCGTACTCGACACGATGGCTAAAGCGACGCCAGGAATGAGCGGCGCCGATCTTGCGAACCTGGTCAACGAAGCCGCCTTGCTTGCAGTACGTCGTGGCTCGAAAGTTATTGAACACATTGACTTCGAAAACGCACGAGACCGAGTGATCATGGGTGCTCGCCGCGAGAGTTTGATTCTCAACGCCGAAGAAAAACGAGCCACCGCGTATCACGAAGGTGGTCACGCAGTGCTTGCAACAGT
This sequence comes from Actinomycetes bacterium, assembly GCA_014190055.1. GTDB lineage: Bacteria > Actinomycetota > Acidimicrobiia > Acidimicrobiales > Ilumatobacteraceae > BACL27. The sequence continues at coordinate 138 of BJFV01000041.1, read as the reverse complement.
TTTGCCTCACAGCGATCCATTACATAAGGTCACGATTTTGCCGCGCGGCATGGCTCTCGGTGTTACGTGGACACTTCCAGAAGAGCGACACACATATTCGCGCGATTACTTCAAGGACATGATCTGCAAAGCAATGGG
>BJFV01000040.1 GCA_014190055.1 Actinomycetes bacterium | reverse complement strand
TCCAAAGAGCCTGAGCCACAGGCAAAAAAGACAAGCGTTGACGACCTTTTTGCACGATTGCGTGAGGCTGGGGCCCAAAGTGTTGCTAGTTCGGTAAAGAACTCAAAACCTCCGACGAAAAAAGAAAAACCTTCAGAAACGAAAGTGAAAGTACCAACGCCGATTGAGCCAGATCTAAAAATGTTCGAACGTCGAGATACTGCCTTGGTTGCAGTCGATGAGGCTGTTGCCAAAAAGTTGAAACGAGTGCTTGCTGATGAAGAAAATGCAATGCTCAATTATCTGCAGTCAAAGAAAGCGCAAGTTGCCCTTGAAAAAGTACTGCCAAGCGTTGAAAATCAGTTGCAAAATTATGTCGAAGCAACGAGCAAAGAGTTGATTGAAGCCGCAATGTCTGGCGCTCAGTCGCTTTCAAAGAGTCTGAAAGCAGATTTACGTAAAAAAGTTAGCAACACCTCAGTGATGCAGGTCATGTCAAAGAAACTTGCAGATGACATTGTTTACCCACTTCGTGAACGTATTCAAAAATGTGTTGAGAAGAGTGGCGGCAGTGCTAGTGAGATGTCGAGTTTGATTCGCACGGTTTATCGAGAATGGAAGATGCAACAAATCGACAAGCTTGTCGGCGATATCTCGCGCCTTGCGTATAGTCGAGGCGCATACTTGGTTTTAGAAACAGGAACAAAAGTTTGTTGGATGGTCGACCCCAATGGTCCGCCATGTTCTGATGCCGAAGACAATTCGCTCGGTGGCGAAGTTGCGTGCGGCGAAAAGTTTCCGACAGGACATGAACACCCCGTGATTCACTCGGGATGCAAATGTCTTGTAGTGCCAGCACCGCGATAGTCTTTCCAGCGTGCGGAACCCCTCCGACTTACCCCGTAATCCACGCAACCCGCGTTCAGGTGGTGGCGGATTTGCGCTGAGTTCCTTTAAACGCGGCCGAACAATTTGGTCAGCAATTTTGGCAGTATTCGTCGTCGGCGGAATTTCGATCCGAAGTTTGGCCGGCTTTTATGTAGATGTTCTTTGGCACAACTTGGTTGGCAGATCAGATGTTTTCTGGGGTGTGTTGACCACCAAAGTTGTTCTTGGGGCGGTGTTTGTCGCGATTTTCACTTTGGTCGCGCTCTTTAACCTATGGCTGGCTGATCGTTTGGCGCCAAGCAACGTGCCAGTTTCACTTGAGCAACGCGCCCTTGCTGGATATCGCCAACTTGTTGCAACACGTCAGTGGTTGGTTCGAGTTGTCATCTCGTTTGTACTTGGCTTACTGGTTGGTTTGCCGGCATCTGCACAATGGCAAGACTGGCTGTTATTCAGGAACGCACAGTCTTTTGACCTAAACGACCCACTTTTCAATCGTGATGTCAGTTTTTATGTATTTAAGTTGCCATTCATCCAGTTTTTGATTAGTTGGTCCCTCGCGGCGTTGATTTTGATTTCACTCGTTACATTCATCGCGCACTATTTAAACGGTGCGATTCAGTTGCAGACCCAAGGTCGACATGTAACTCCACAGGCCAAGGCTCATATTTCTGTTTTGTTTGCCTTGATAGCGATTTCAAGAGCGGTGAGTTATTGGTTTGGGCGTTTTGAGCTGACAACTTCAACTCGTGGTGTCGTGCAGGGTGCGACATTTACAGACGTCAACGCACAATTGCCTGCCACGAGTTTGATGATTTTGGTTTCACTTGCAGTTGCAGCGCTGTTTTTATGGAATGTTTGGCAAAAGAGTTGGCGATTGCCGGTTCTTGCGACAGTTCTTTGGATCGTTGTCGCATTAGTGGCTGGGCAGATCTACCCAGCGATCGTTCAGCGGTTTTCTGTGCAGCCGAACGTCAGTACAAAAGAATTGCCATTCATCGAGCGCAACCTATTGGCAACCAAGAATGCGATGGGCCTTGACTCAGTTAAAAGTGTCGAAGTTGAGTATGAGCAAATAACTAGCGCAGATGTCGTAAATGATTCAGAGCCACTGACCGACGTTCGTCAACTTGACCCAATTCAAATGCGAGACCGATTCGTATTAGATGAGGGCCAAACTTCGTTCTATGCGATTCGAGATCTAGACGTTGATCGATACAAAATTGACGGACGCGAACAGCAAGTTTTGGTGGCGGCCCGCGAACTCAATACCGCCGGCATTCCGAACCGCACTTGGGTTTCACGACACCTTCTATATACACACGGTTGCGGTTTGATCGCAGCCCCTGCAAGCAAAGTAACTGTTGACGGTCGACCGATTTACACAGATTTAAAAATCGATCGACCAGAACTATATTTCGGTGAAGGTCTTGATTCATATGCGTTGGTGAAGACTGGTGAAGTTGAGCAGGCTTGTGCGGATACAAAAGCCCAGAAATATTCAGCCAAAGGTGGCGTTGAACTTTCATCGCTCGTTCGCCGAGTTGCATTTGCAGTTCACTTTGGTGAATACAACTTGTTCGGTTCATCACTTCTAGATGACCAATCGCAAATTGTCTTCATTCGCAACATCAAAGAACGTGTTGCAAAAGTCGCTCCATTTTTGCGCCTCGATGCCGACCCATATCCAGTTGTCGTCGATTCAAAAGTTCAATGGGTAATCGATGCATTCACTATTACAAATCGCTACCCATACGCCCAGCAAGCCAACATCGATCAACTGACGCTTGGTAGCGGTTTAAACACCTCGTTTAACTATGTTCGCAACAGCGTGAAAATCGTGGTAGATGCCTACGACGGTTCGATGACTTTCTATGTTGTAGATCAAAATGATCCAATCATCAAGACTTGGCAGGCAGTGTTTCCGAAATTGTTTACCTCTGTTGATCTTGCGCCAAAAGAATTGGTAGATCACTTTAGGTATCCAGAAGATTTGTTTAGAGTGCAAACAAATACTTATGGTCGCTATCAGTTTGAAGATGCGACCTTGTTTTTCAATCGCAATGCGGCATGGAGCGTTGCTCAGGCGCCTGCGACTGAACCTGAGGGTTTGACTGGTGTTGTTGCTGGAGATTTCACGACTGACTTGAATGCTGCGAACACCGGTGAAGTTAGAGATGCAAGCGTGGCACGTTTCGAGCCTTATTACACGATGTTTCACGAACCACGTTCGAGCGAGAAGACTGGCGTGTTTTCGATGTTGCGACCGTTCGTACCGTTCTCGGCTGACAATGCTCGAAAAGAACTTCGTGCGTTCATGGTTGTTTCAAGCGACCCAAAGACTTACGGACAATTGACGATTTACAAAGTTGCCGAGCCATTGCCCGAAGGTCCGGCGACTGTTGCAGCAGAAATCGGTAGCGATCCTGTGGTCTCGCAGCAAATCACCTTGCTCGACCAAAGAGGTTCGCGCGTAATTTACGGCGACCTGCAGATAATTAATGTCAGCAAAGGTCTGGTCTATGTTCGACCACTGTTTGTGCGACCTGATGACCCGAGCGCAAAGCAGATTTTTGTTCGAAAGTTTTTGGCGTCCTATAACAACCGCGTTGTAATGGCCGATGATCTAACGGCTGCAATTTCTAAGTTGTTCCCTGGATTCGACAAAAATCTTGGTGACCGCATTGATGACGGCTCAGTTGAGGTATCTCCAGATACTTCTGGCGACTCGTCAGGTTCATCGACCGCATCAACATTGCCATCGACTGGCGGAAGTTCAGAGAGTCTCGATACTCCTGCAGCATTGCTTGCTCGAGCAGAAGAGTTGTTTGCACAAGCAGATGCCGCACTTGGCAGCACACCGCCAGACTTTGCGCTTTACCAAAAGCGTTTGGCCGAAGCACGCGAATTGGTCAGTCGCGCAATTGCCCTCGTCGGCAATTGATTTTAATTATTTTGCTTTTCTGATCTGTTCAATAATTTCGGCGAGATCTTGTCGAAATGCAATTTCGTATCGTGCTTGCTCGTTGGCAATGCGAATTTGATTAGTGCGAAGTTGTTCGAGCGCTTCGCGTGAAGCTGATTCGTCTGCTGTTTTTGCAAGCGACTCAATTTCAGTGCCAAGTTCGTGAAGTTGATGCGATAACTCGGTAGTCATTGTTTTGAGTCGTGCGTCAATAATTGTTATTTTCTGGTCAAGACCATTTGTCGCAGCAGTTACCAACGAGAGTGCGTTTGTTCGTTTTGTAAGTTCGCTGCGAAGCTCTGCCAATTCGTTCTTCAGAACTTCGAGGTCTGACTGTGTCGCCTTGGGTGTTCGCTTGAAGAGTGGCATCGCATCAGCGATTATGTCATGTCGCTGGTAGCCTGAGTGGCACGACGCGGGGTGGAGCAGTCCGGTAGCTCGTTGGGCTCATAACCCAAAGGTCGTAGGTTCAAATCCTACCCCCGCCACCAATTCTCTGTAAGTTGCTAATCATCACTTTCGCTCATCGAGGTATCAATGAACAGACTTGAACAAGTGCGAGCAGTTCGCACAGCGCTTCGAAGCGGAGCCCCGACCATTGGCAGTTGGATGCAAATTCCAGATTCAAATATCGCCGAAATCATGGGACGTGCGGGTTATCAGTGGGTAGCCATCGATATGGAGCACGGTCCGGTCGCTGTAAACCAACTTCCAGATATTTTTCGCGCTCTTGAACTTGGCGGCACACTGCCACTAGCTCGTGTCGCCAGCCCGTTACCGATTAATTGTCGCCAAGCACTCGACCAAGGTGCGGCGGGTGTGGTTGTGCCGATGATTTCTTCGGCTGCGCAATTGCAATCGATTATCGGCGAATGTCACTGGCCACCGCGCGGTCGTCGAGGTGTCGGGTTTCAACGTGCAAATGTTTTTGGCAAGTTTTTTGATGCGTATATGCAAGAAGCACAAGAGTCGTTGGTGATTGCACAAATTGAACACATCGATGCGGTTAACAATCTTGATTCGATTGTCAAAGTCGAAGGGCTAGACGCAATTATGGTCGGGCCATACGACTTGTCGGCCTCGCTTGGCGTCACTGGCGATTTTGAAAATAAAAAATACAAAGATGTACTGAGCAAGATTCTCGATGTTTGTGCCAAGCAAAAAATGGCATGTGGTATTCACGTAGTTCAGCCTGACAAACAAATGCTCGATCGCCGAATCAGCGAGGGCTACACCTTTATTGCTTACGGCGTAGATACGGTCTTTTTGAATCACGGCGCAACCGCTCCCAAGTGATTGAGAATTTAAACTAGTCGAATGACCGCAAAAGTATTAAGAGTCGGCATCGCGGGCTATGGCGTTGTCGGCAAGCGGCGTGGTGATTGTGTAGAGCGTCATCCAAACCTAAAACTTGTAGCGGTTTGTGACCGCGTATTTACGACTGACGGCGTATTGCCAAATGGCGTCGCGCATTTCCGAACTTATCAACAGTTGCTGCAACAAGATCTGGATGTGCTTATTGTTTGCATGACAAACGACATTGCGGCTGAAGTAACTATTGCCGGCCTGAATCTCGGTCTACATGTTTTCTGTGAGAAACCACCAGGTCGAGATATGAGCGATATTGCGAGCGTGATTGCGACCGAAAAGAAGAATCCACAATGTCGATTGATGTACGGCTTTAATCATCGATACCACGATTCAGTACAAGACGCCATGAAAATAATTCGCAGCGGTCGCTATGGCAACATCATCAACATGCGTGGTGTTTACGGCAAATCAAAATTGATCACTTTCAATCAGGCCGACTGGCGCGCGAAACGAGAAATTGCCGGTGGTGGGGTGCTCTTAGACCAGGGCATCCACATGGTTGATTTGATGAGGTTGATTGCTGGTGAGTTCGTAGACGTACAAAGTTTTGTTTCAAACGGTCACTGGGGTTACAACGTCGAAGACAATGCATATGCGCTGATGCGCACTGAGCAAGGCGTCGTGGCGATGCTAAATAGTTCGGCAACTCAATGGCGACATCAGTTCAGTTTGGATATAAACATGCAGCGCGGTGGTGTGATTTTGCGTGGCATCTTGACTGGCTCAAAGAGTTATGGCAACGAGACGATGACTCTGGTTACTGCAGATCCAGATCGAGATAACGGTGACCCCAAAGAAGAATTATTCGAATACAACGACGACCCATCATGGGATCGCGAAATTGCAGCATTCACTCAGAGCGTTCTCAACAATGAGCCAGTACAAAGTGGCACTTCGCAAGATGCATATCGCACCATGAAACTTGTTTACAAAATTTATTACGCCGATCCAATTTGGCGAGATCAATTTAAAATTGAAAACCCAGAGGTTGAGTAGTGGCAAGCATCACAATTAACGACGTTCATGGCTTTGCAATCTTGGTGACGGAGCTTGTCGAAAAAGTTGGCAAAAAATTCATTCGCGCCAATAACGCTGCAGCAAAAAATGTAACCGATCTACAAATTGGTGGCCGCGAAATCAAACTTGAAGCCGACACGATGCTCGAAAAAGAGCTGATCAAAGGTTTGTCTCACACTGGCATCGCAATTCTGAGCGAAGAGACCGGCTTTATTCCTGGTAAATCGCTACCTCAACTCTTGTGGGTGATCGACCCACTTGATGGCAGTTACAACTTCAGTCGCAATCTTGGTCCATCGATGATTTCAGTCGCACTTTGGGACGAAAACGAGCCAGTTTTAGGCGTGCTGTTTAATTTGGTGACCAAGCAGATGATTTTTGGTGGGCCACAGATTGGTGCTCATGTCGGCAAGAATCCTGTGACAGTTTCAGACCGCAAAGATCGTGGTCAGGCAACTTTAGTAACAGGGTTTCCAAGCCGATTTCCGATCAGTGATGCAAAAGCGGTGGCTAGTTTCGCCGAGATTCTTACAAGTTTTGGCAAAGTGCGAATGATCGGCTCGGCATGTGCATCACTTGCATTGGTGGCCACAGGTAGTGCCGATGTTTATGCTGAACATAACATTATGTTTTGGGATATTGCCGCTGGTTTGGCGATTGTTAACGGCGCAGGTGGCACTTTTGAGCTTGAAGGTGTCAATCTTTCAGAAGGTGTTTTCAGCGAACCCTGCACAGTTGTAGCGAGCAACAATAAATTTGATGTTTCAGTCACAATGTTCGACAAAATGCGTGGTATCGCGTGACGATTCTCGATACTGGCGTCAAGATTGTTCGTAACGTCGGACGGTTTACGTTTGGCGACGGCGCCGTTTCTGGCGTGGCTGATCTAGTTGCCTCAAAGCGAAGTGATAAATCACCACATGCCGTGTTTTTAATTGATGATTACTTTAAAAATGAGTATTACATCGCAAGTTCACTTGGGGCAAAACCGACTGATGCCGTACATTTCGTCAGCACGGTTGATGAACCAACGACACAAGGCATCGATGAGTTAGTTGCTGTGCTGAAGAAATCTGGTCACACCGAACCTGCAACAATCGTTGGCTTTGGTGGCGGCATAACTCTTGATACGGCCAAAGCGATTTCGAATCTGCTGACAAACGGTGGCAAAGCAGCCGACTATCAAGGTTGGGACTTGGTGCGAGTGCCGGGCGTGCACAAAATCGGTATACCGACAATCTCTGGCACTGGTTCAGAAGCGACGCGAACTTGCGTAATGACAAATGTTGAAACTGGTTTGAAGTTGGGCATGAATAGTGATTTCACAGTATTTGACCATGTAGTCCTCGACCCAAGTTTGACGCGTACGGTACCGCGCAATCAATATTTTTATACGGGCATGGATGCCTACATCCATTGCATTGAAGCGCTCGCCGGCTCTTATCGCAATGCGATTGGAGATGCATACTCTCGCGAGACGGTGAACTTGTGTCGCAATGTGTTTTTGAGCAACGACATGATGACTGACGACCGTCGAAGCGATCTAATGGTTGCAAGTTATTTAGGAGGATGTGCAATCGCCACAAGTTATGTCGGCGTAGTTCATCCGTTTTCGGCGGCGTTGAGTGTTGTTTTTGGTTTGCATCACTGTGTCGCTAATTGCATCGTGCTCAATGCTTTGGGTGAGTTTTATCCTGAAGCACATGCCGAGTTTCGCAAGATGATTGAGTTGCAAAAAGTTGAATTACCAACTGGCGTGTGCGCAAATCTCACTGACGAACTACGTTCGGCTCTGATTGCCGCGACGATCAAACATGAAAAGCCTCTGACAAATGCACTTGGTAGCAACTTTCGTGCAACGCTTACCGACACAAGGATCATCTCACTGTTCGAGAAGATGTAAAGATCTCAGAGTAAAATCAATACATGCCTGGATACGAGCTAATTGGCGCTGAAGAACAGGCTGAAGTTGACGATATTTTTCAACACGGTGGTGTTTTATTTAGGCACTCGTTTGATGCAATACGACAAGATAGGTGGAAGGTTCGGGACTTTGAGCAGGCTTTCGCAAAGTCGATGGGTGTGCCTCATGCGCTTGCGGTTACGTCAGGTACTGCCGCACTTCGCGTCGCACTCGCAGTTTTAGATCTGCAACCAGGCGACGAAGTAATCACTCAGAGTTTTACATTTGTCGCCACGGTCGAGGCAATCATCGAGTCTGGTGCGACACCCGTGTGTGCCGAGATTGATGGCACGTTGAATTTAGACCCAGACTCACTGAAAAAATTAATAACGCCAAAGACAAAAGCAGTAATTGCTGTGCACATGTTGGGTACGCCAGCCAATCTCTTTGAAATCGAAAGCATTTGTCGTGAACACAAAGTCACTTTGATTGAAGACGCGGCATGGGGATGTGGCGGTTCTCTTGATAGTCGGCCACTAGGTGCTTGGGGTCGAATGGGCACGTTTAGTTTTGACTTTGCAAAAACTATGACAACCGGCGAAGGCGGTATGGTCGTTTTTCAAAACGAAAAAGATTACAAAGCGGCAGCAGCATGGCACGATCACGG
>BJFV01000039.1 GCA_014190055.1 Actinomycetes bacterium | reverse complement strand
ACTTTTCGCACTGCGGCTATATCGCGCAAAAAGCGCACCCTTTACAACTTCGGGCAGATTTACAAGTGCAAAAACAGGGCCATCTAAATTCGTGAAGTAGCGCCGAAGAATCTCATTCTCGTCCTCGCTGAAGATCTCGGGCACATATACCGTCATGGCGCGATATCTTACGAGTCCGCACGACGTCGGAGAGGGATTACAAATTCAGCGGATTTTTGGCTGTATTTAGAGTTAAATCACGCCTTCGGGCACTACCCCGTCACCGAAAGCCACTTTGACATCATTTTGCAGCGCCTTTGAAAGCCACATGTCAATTGCCGTCATCGCCATGATCTTTGCGCCTTCAACAATTGCTCGAGTTGCTTCTTCGCCTTTGGTGTAATCGGCAAATGCAGCACTGTGGAGTGAAACACCACTTGGCGCCACCTGCATCATCGGATGAATCGACGGCACCAAGTAACTAATGTTGCCCATATCGGTTGACCCGCCACCGGTTCCTGGTAAGAATTCACTCGTCATCTGACGGCCAAATTGCTCGGCATTGCGAATGTAACTCTCGAGTAGAGGCACGTTGTCAACTAAGTCTGCAAAGGTGTTCTTCTTCCAGTCAAAAGTTACGGTGCAACCTGCGGCCATTGCTCCGCCTTCGAGGCACTTTGCCACACGTTCTTTTAGTGGCTGCAGAGTCTCAATCGTCGGTGATCGCACATACCAGTCCATCTCGGTTTCGCGAGGCACGATGTTTGGTTTCTCACCCGAGTTCGTGAAAATTCCGTGAATGCGTTCTGTCGGCAAAATATGTTGACGCAATGCCGCCACGTTCATGTATCCAAGAACGGCAGCATCCAATGCATTTTTACCCTTGTGTGGCGAAACAGCAGCGTGTGCAGCGAGTCCGTGAAATTTTACGAATAAATTTTGAATCGCAATCGCGTTCATTCTTGCAAGATCGGCATCAGCAGGATGAATCATCATCGCCGCATCAATGTTTCTGAACGCACCCTTTCGAGCCATCTCAATTTTTCCGCCGCCACCTTCTTCGGCAGGTGTGCCCATCAGTGCCAAATTTCCGCCACATTGTTCGGCGACTGCACTCAAAGCAAGTCCTGCACCAAGACCAGCCGTGGCAATGATGTTGTGACCACAGGCGTGACCGATACCAGGCAATGCGTCGTATTCGCACAACACCGCAACTGTCGGGCCGTCGCCACCCTTAATACGGACGTCAAATGCGGTGTCTAATTCGAAAGCGCCGCGAGTTACATTGACCTTCGAGTCGGCAATGTAATCAGTCAAAATTTTGTGAGCGAAGTGTTCTTCGAAATTGGTCTCGGGCTTTTCGTGAAGTTGATGACTAATACTTACGAGGTCTTTAGTGCGGGCGTCGATATCGCGACAAACGCTCTGCTTCAATTCAACTATCTGTTGACTAGTCATGTTTGGAGTCATATCGCAATGTTAATGCTCACCAATATAAATTCACAGCGTCAGGCAACACCTTGAAAACACAGTGTCTGATGGCACCGATTCGAACACCTTCAATCGACATAGATGCCGATCTTTCGCCAGAAAATACAAACTCTGGCACTTGCGTATAGCGAATTTTCGGATGAGGTAAATGCGAACCCGACTTCATCAGTCTGAACGCAGTCAACCGTTGCCTAATGCTCATTGAACCGTCTAATTCAATAACGTCGAATTTGCCGTCATTAGGGTGAGCCTTAGGAGCCCAATCTCGCTTACCGACAAAGGAAGTATTCAGAATCACGATTGTCTGGCCAAAAATCAAATTCTGGTAGATAAACGCGTTCCCAATGAAACATCTGCGTGTCACATCTGCTGAGTCGACAGGCGTGTAATTGGCTTCAATTACATCGAACTTTGTGCAGAGCATTTGATCAGTACGAAGTGATGCCTTCTTGATACCAAGTGTTCTGCTCAAACCAGAATTTACAATCGATATTTTCAACGGTGACTCCAAATCGAGAGTTTGATTTGTAATCAACTCGCCCGCCGCAAAATCGTCGGCTACAACTTGTAGATCATTAGGGCGATCTTCAAAATGCCCCCACTCTTGTCCCTTGCGAATTGTCATTGGCTACTCAGTGCGCTGCCGTGCGAAGCTGAAACTACTCCCCGCAATAGTGCTTTAGCCGACTGTTCGGCGCAAGCGACAGTTTCAGTATTCCCAGCGATAAGTGAAATCTGGCGTAGTAGATCGATTAACTGCTTCATCGTTCTGACGAAGTCTCCAGCAGTCAAATCATCATTAAGAATGTCAATCAGGTCGCCACCGGTTGCCCAGTCGTACGTAATTTCCATCAATCCGGCATCGAGCGCACGATGTGGAGTGATCCCGGCGATCTTTTCATCCTCGGTAATTTTGTTGCTCAGCAACTGGATTGCTTTCCATTGAGCTTGCAAACTCTTGGGCACACGAGGCTTTGGTGGCTCTTCTGCGCGTCGAAATTCATAAACAAAAACACTCAAAAGTGAAGCCAATTCTGCGGGGGTAAGTCCGTCGAACAGTCCGTCACTTAGTGATTCGGCGATAACGAGATCGAGCTCGTGAAAAATTCGTGAGAGAGAGCGACCTTGGTCGGTGAGCTTCCAGTTCGCAACATAACCACGCCGTTCCATTAAGCCAACGAGATCGTCGAACTTCGCACTCACAGACTGCACCGATTTATCAATCCGACTTTCCATGAGTCTTATCTCGCTATCGATTCGGTCTGCAGAACTTGCTGCAATGAGTCGTCTCTTCAACTCGGGGTCATCTGCGACAGGATGGTCCCGCCCACTTGCGTCAAAGCCTTTGGTCAACTTTGCTTTGGCCTTTGTTCGTTGCACTCTTAGCGCTACCTCTTTGACAAATTTCGGACTCGTTCGTGCGTAAGAGTCTGGCAATTTGATGAAACCAATCTTCTCAGGTGGAGAATCAAAATCTCCTGATTGAAGATTCATCAATGCTCTACTCGCCGTAATCAAGGTCAACTTTGTTCCGTTAGCCCGCTGTGCGGTTGCAACAATCGCGGCCTTCGAGTTTTGTCTTGGAAGAATTATCAGGTCGCCAAGATTGAGTTGATTAATCGCCGCTTCAATTGCACTCGCATCAGGTCGCGAGTTGAACGATCGCCGGTATTCGTCGATATCGCCAAACGAACTTCGGGCCTGTTCGCGCAGGCGGTCTCGTTCTTTGCTTCGTCGAGCAATTCGAGCCTGAATCTCTACCACATCGCGACCACTCTGAAACTGGGCAAATGAGAGATTAAGCAAGTGATGTGCCTCTTGGCGAGAATGTGTCTGAATCAAGTTTGCTGCCATGTTGTAGGTCGGTCTAAAAGCCGAAACCAATCTGAACGATCGGCTTAGGGCCAGAGCGGCAACTTGATCGAATCCGACGAATTGATTCCATAAAACAAGTGCGTGGCCAACTGTGTCAATACCGCGCCGACCTGCGCGACCTGTCAACTGCGTGTACTCAGAAGCCTTGAGTGGTTGGTGGTGCTCCCCAGTAAATTTCGTAATCTTCTCAACGACTACTGCTCGAGCGGGCATATTCAGACCGACCGCCAACGTTTCGGTTGCGAAGACCAAACGCACCAGTCCTCTAATAAAGCATTCTTCAACTATCTCTTTGAATGCAGGTACGAGACCCGCATGGTGTGAGCCGACGCCAAACTCAAGTTGGTTTGCAAACTTCGAAAAACTTAATGCCGCCAAATCGTCATCGCTAAACATTTCAACTCTGCTGTCGATAATTTCTGCAATCTCCGCACGCTGGTTTGCGTCGGTCAGTCGTATCCCCCCACGAATGCACGCTTCGGCGGCCTCGTCGCATTGATTTCGGCTGAATATGAAGACAATGGCAGGCAGAAGGTCTTCGTGCTGCAAAAGGTCGACGACTTCGACTCGATTCGGTGTAAACAAACGCGATCTCTTTTTCGGTGCTGATGCTCGGTTCGATCTTCGGTTGCCACCCCGATAATGTCGGGCATCTGTCTGCGATGAGGTCGACTCAAGTTTTGAAATCTCTTGGTTAGGCGAACCATTGACGATTGTCTCAAAAATTTTGATCTCGTGTGTCGCGGCGTCACCAACCACAAAATGATTGATGAGTTCAACGGGTCTTTTTTCTTCGACGATTGGCACCGTTTTGCCGCGTACCGTGCTGAGCCATTCTGTAACTTCAGTCGCGTTTGACACAGTTGCGGACAAACAAACAAGTTGCACAGTTGGGTCAAGATGAATAATCACCTCTTCCCAAACCGGTCCACGATAGGCATCTTGCAGAAAGTGAACCTCATCTAATACAACGACACTCAGCATTGCCAGTGCTTCGCTTCTGGCGTAAATCATGTTGCGCAGAACTTCGGTTGTCATAACCAAAATTGGTGCATTCGGATTAATACTGTTGTCGCCCGTAAGCAGCCCGACCTCACTTTTGCCATAGTGTGCGACAAGATCATTGAACTTCTGATTTGAAAGTGCCTTGATGGGCGCGGTGTAAAAGGCGCGCTGACCCTGACGTCTCGCTGCCTCAATTGCATATTCGGCGACAAGTGTCTTTCCTGACCCAGTTGGGGCCGCCACTAAGACAGAGTCGCCACGATCTAACGCGTCGAGCGCTTCAATTTGAAATTCGTCAATCGCAAAGTTGTAGCGAGCAATCAATTCATCGCGTCTAGGACGAGGCATTGCTTTTGGATTGATAACTAAGCGGTGTTTCGCATGCGTTTACGAGTTGCGACAAATCCAATCAATATCGCCACAAAATACAAAACTGTTAACGGCAAGCCGAGCGCCATCAGAGTTATCGGATCGCCGCTGGGAGTGATGATCGCAGCCATGAAGAAAATTACAACAATTGCAATGCGCCACTGCTTGATCAAGGTTCTTGGTGTCAGAACGCCTACTAATTGCAAGAAAACAATCAAAAGTGGTGAGAGAAAGCCAACCCCAAATGCCAAAATCATCAAAATAACTAAACTCACATACTTTGTTATTTGAAACGCTTGATTGACTTCTGTCCCCGACCACGAGATCAAGAATTCGAGCGCACGTGACAATGTCCAATATGCAAGAGCACAACCACCAACAAATAAAACAACTGAAGATCCGATAAACGGAATCGTGTATTTCTTTTCTTTCTTGCTCAAAGCCGGCACAATAAATCGCCAAAGTTGCCAAAGAAGAACCGGAAGCGCAATTACCAAGCCGCCATATCCTGCGATTTTCATTCGGGCTGTGAGACCATCTAGAGGTCCGAGAGCAAATAGAGATCCATCGCAATTGAAGTCGGCACGACTGTCGCATAGATCTCGATAAGGCTTGGTCAAAAATCGCAATACCGGATCATAAAAAGCAAGAATCGCTGCTGCGCCCAATGCGACGGCAAGAATTGAGCGAATCAATCGCATCCGTAGTTCACCCAGATGCTGGGCCAGCGACATCGTCGTCGCTTCTGATTTAGAAGATCTAAATGCCATTAAGACACATCATCAAGCGAACTCTTGGCCGCCGACTCTTCGACCACAGTTGAACTCAAGTCGGCAGATAGGTTTTCAGACTTTTGGTCGTCGGCATTTGCTAAAGATTCGGTTTCGACGTCGTCGCCGTCATACAAAACAACAGGTAAGTCGGGAGACTTCGAATCACTCGGGCTATACGGCACAAAACTTGGCGTGGCTATTTCTCTTGCCGCACTTTGAAACTGATCAGAGGTGTCATTGAACAGCGCTTTCATCGAATTCGTCGTATTCATCATCTCTTTTAGGGGTTCGTCCATGACTTTACGCAAATCGGTTTGAACCCCAGATGACATACGTTTCAGTTCGGCATAAAGACGACCCACTCGCCTAATTGCATCCGGCAACTTCTCTGGTCCAAGCACAACTAGACCGATAATCAGCAAGAACATAATCTCGCTCCCGGTCAGATTAAACATGTCCAAAGTCTAGGAGAAGTCCTCTCCTATCATCAGAGTGTGCAGCAGCGACTTCCTTCGCTTTACCCACAGCCAATCTTGTTTGCCCATCGAGGCGCAAGCGCGCATGCGCAAGAAAATACGAGCGACGCTTTTAAACTCGCGCTAAAGCTCGGCGCAACTGGACTCGAAACCGATTGTTGGGTCACGAAAGATTTACAAGTAGTCATAGACCACGATGGATTTGTCAATCGTCGATCCCCACTTCAATTTCGCAAAACAAAAATCTGCGATGTCGACGCCAGTGAATTAGATGCCCTGATACCCAGATTTGTAGACCTGCTCGAAATTTCTTCTCCAATCACGCCCGTATCTGTCGATATCTGTGATTCATCAGCGATGGCTCTTATCGACAAGTTGGTCAGCGAAACCAATTCAAAGCAGGATATTTATATTTGCCACCCCGATATTGAACTTCTAACTTCTTGGAAGAAAGCATTTCCGTCATTTAAATACGTCAATTCGATTCGTCTCAGCAAAATATATGAAGGCCCCGAACGTCGATGTGCCAATCTTGCAAAAAATGGAATCGATGTCTTGAATATGCATCACACTGACTGGAATGGTGGTCTTGTCGCACTCGCCCATCGTTTCAACCTTGCCGCTTTTAGCTGGGATTTACAGCACAGCGAACAATTGGTTACAGCTCTTTTGATGGGTGTGGACGCTGTTTACAGCGATTGGCCCGATCGAATGTGCGACGCTAGCCGCCGAGTATTTGATACGCCCAGCAATTAGATAGTTGCGAAAATTAAAGACTTGACCACGAGTTGGGCGGCCAAATTATTACAAATGCCTGGCCGATTATCAAATCTTTTTTAATGGCACCAAACATACGACTATCGAATGACTGTGGTCGATTGTCGCCAATGAGAAAAACTTCGTCGCTCTCGATTTTCGTAGCATCCATATTGACTACTCCACACCGATCAGAAAGATTCGTCAACTCAAGGTCGCGACTCGGCAGATACGACTCTTCCAGTTTCGCACCGTCAATATAAACAACGCAATCGCGAATTTCTATCGTCTCTCCTCCGAGACCAATGACTCGTTTAATCAAGTCGTCATGTTCGATTTGGTTTCCATTCATCGTTGCTCTATCGAAGACCACAATGTCTCCCCGGTCAATCTCGCCAATCTCATAGGCCAATTTGCTCACGAGCACTCGGTCATCGCTGAACATCGTTGTTTCCATACTTGGCCCCGAAATATAAAACTGTTGCAGCAAAAACAGTCGCACCAACACGGCAACTATCAATGCAATGGCGATTACAGCTATCCACTCAATGATTTGCTTCAAGAAAAGCGAAGGCTTTTTCGCTGGCGGATCTAATTCGATGTCAGACACTCAACCAGCGTAGTTGGCTGAAAATATCGTTATAGCGAGGCAATCAATTTGTCGACGCGTTCATCCCTGTATTTGAACGGATCTTTGCATAGAACGGTTCGCTGTGCTTGGTCATTGAGCTTCAAATGAACCCAGTCGACGGTGTAATCACGCTTTTTTTCTTTCGCACGCTTAATAAAGTCACCACGCAGTTTTGCGCGGGTTGTCTGAGGTGCCAAGACACGCGCCGTCTCAATTTCTTCGTCAGTACAAGTCCGATTTACAAGTCCGTTGTGCTCAAGTTTGTAGAACAATCCCCTGTCTCTGCAAATGTCGTGATACTGCAAGTCGACTAGTTGCACTCTTGAGTCATCAAGGGCGAGTTCATGTCGTTTTCTAAAAGCCTCGACAAGGTGATATTTAATTACCCAGTCAACTTCACGGTTGAGTTTGAGCGGATCATTTTCGATCGTTGAAATGCAGTGCTCCCACATTTCGAGCGCTTTCATTTCGAGTGCATCAAACCTTCCCGTATCGGCGTAGCGCAACGCCTTGTCAAGAATCTCTCTTTGAATATCGAGTGCCGATAGCTCGCGGCCAGAGGCAAGTCGAATCTTGCGTCGACAGGTGATGTCATGACTAATTTCTCGAATTGCTCGAGTTTGATTTTCGAGTGTCAAGTCACGCAGTACGCACGATTCGTCTTCCATCATTTTCAACAGACATGCGGTTGAACCAACTTTTACAAAGTTGGTGTATTCACTCATATTCGAGTCACCGACGATTACATGTAAGCGTCGGTATTTTTCGGCGTCGGCATGTGGTTCATCTCGTGTATTAATGATCGGTCGACTGCGGGTCGTCGCCGAACTCAGACCTTCCCAAATGTGCTCTGCGCGTTGAGCGATTGAATAGATCGGACCACGTGCCGTTTGCAGAACCTTTCCAGCACCAGTGAAAATCTGTCGTGTGACAAGGAAAGGAATCAACACTTCGGAGTATTTCTCGATCTCGTCGCTTCGCGAAGTCAAATAGTTTTCGTGACACCCATAGCTGTTTCCCGCTGAGTCGGTATTATTTTTAAAAAGATAAATCGTTCCGCGAATTCCTTCGTCACGCAGTCTTTGCTCAGCGCCAATAAGCAACTCTTCTAGAATTCGCTCGCCCGCCTTGTCGTGGACAACGACGTCATGGATTGAATCGCACTCTGGTGTCGCATATTCGGGATGTGACCCGACGTCTAGATAAAGTCGTGCACCATTCTCAAGAAAAACATTTGAACTTCGCCCCCAACTTACGACTTTGCGAAACAAATATCGGGCGACTTCATCTGGGCTCAGTCGTCGTTGCCCTCTAAGTGTGCAGGTGACGCCATATTCGTTTTCAAGCCCAAATATTCGGCGGTCCATAGGCAAAACCTAGTCAGTAAAAATTTCTAAAACGAATTCGAAACTGAACTAGTGATATCAGCCGAGAAGAGCTTGAACTTCTGAATCCT